>NZ_RZQY01000367.1:0-5850 GCF_003998575.1 Mesorhizobium sp. M7A.F.Ca.CA.001.10.2.1
CTGCAGCACCTCGATATCGTTCTCGACCAGCAGCACCTTGGTGCCGAACAGGCCATAGCCGCGCGGCCGTTCCATGTCGGCAACGCTGGCGATGGCATCGGCTGGCGCACCGATGCCGACCGGAACATCGATGTGGAAGATCGTGCCGCGTCCGACCTTCGACGAGAATGTCACGGGATGGCCGAGCGCGCTGGCCATGCGGCGCACGATGGCGAGCCCGAGCCCGAGACCGCCACCGTCCAGTTCGGCATTGGCCGGCGAGGTGCCGCGATGGAATTCCTCGAACACCGCCTCGCGCTGGTCGTCGGGAATGCCGCAGCCCGTATCGGCGACGTCGATGCGGATGGTGTCGCCGCGATGTCTGGTGCCGACAAGCACGCCGCCCGAGCGTGTATAGCCCAGCGCGTTGGAAAGAATGTTCTGCAGGATGCGGCGCAGCAGCGTGCGGTCGGAGCGGACCACGGCGTGGACCGGCCGGAATTTCAGCGACAGGCCTTTCATCTCCGCCACCGGCAGGAAATCCGAGCGGAGCGACGAGAACAGCGCCTCCAGGCTGACGTCGCCTATGTCGGGCTGCACCACGCCGGCATCGAGCTTTGAGATGTCGAGCAGGGTTCTAAGCAGGTCCTCCATCGTCTCCAGCGAGCGCTCGACCTGCCGCACCAGTTTCTTGCCCTCGTCACTGGTCTGAACTTCGGCGAGCGCCGAAACCGAGAGATGGGCCGCGTTCAGCGGCTGCAGCACGTCGTGGCTGGCAGCGGCGAGGAAACGGGTTTTCGACAGGTTCGCCAGTTCGGCGTTTTCCTTGGCGGCGCTGAGGTCGATGTTCGACTGCTCCAGCCGGCGCAAGGTCGAGTGCAGTTCCTCGGTGCGGGTGCGCACCCGGTTTTCCAGCGAGATCGCGGTCTGGAACAGCGAAAAGGCGTTGCCTTGCTGGTCCATAGAGCGCTCGACGCGGCTGACCAGTGCCGCGTTGATCTTCTTCAGCTTTTCAAGATCGTTTATGTCCCTCAGCGGCATCTTGTTTGCGCCGTCCTATTCCGCCGCCTGGCGCTCGCCAAAGGCGATGCCGGTGAAAGTCTGGTTCAGATGCATCGACCGGTACTGTTCGCCATAGGTGCCGAAGCCGATGACATTGTTGACCCGGTAGAGTTCCGAGATCTCGCGAAATACCTGCCGATTGCGCGCGTCCAGCCGGCGCAGCACGCAGTCGAAGCCGAGGATCATGTCGATACCGCCAAGCCTCTCCTCGACATCGCGCAGGGCGGCGCGCGTCGATTCGACCATGTCCTTGGGTTGAGCGATCGACAGCACAACGCCATCGTCTATGGCGCAGAAGAACGACAGCGAGCCGTCGGCATGCATCTTCTGGATCGACCGGCAATAATATTGGCCGCCCACCTTCACCACCACGGGATGCGAGGCGAAGCTCAGTGGCGTCAGCATCTGCGCGACGATGCCGACGGACGCGGAATATTCCTGCGCCGCATTGGTGGCATTGAACTCGCGCACGATGCGGTGATCGGGATCGGAAGCCGTCACCACCAGTTTTTCATCGGTGGGAACGAAATTGTCGGTCTTGAAGACATGGAAGGGAATTTCGGTCGATATCAGCACGATGATGGCGCTGTCGGAGGTGACCTTGCCGTTCGAGATCAGGCGCGTCGTCTCGAATTTCAGATCGTCGCCGGCGGAGCCGCCAAGCAGCGGAATGTCGTCGAGGCCCCAGTGGATGGCTGAACTCACCGCTTCTTCGGCATAAGAGAGCCCGTCGATGAAGCAGAGCGCGAAAGTGCCTTTGGTCCGATCGCAACCAGGGCGCGCGCGCAGCGATCGCCGCAGGGTCTCCACCTCGCCGGTGATCCTGTCCATACCCGACGAGGACAGATTTTCGACCATCACGCTGACGGCGGTGAACGCGGTGGACGGAAGCAGCATGGCCAGCACATGGCCATCCTCGAGACCTTGCGGCGTGATCTCGCCGGCAGTCGAACAGCCGGCGTGGTGGAGCGCCGGTGCGTGGGTCATGAGCGCCTGGGAAAGGGCGCTGGCTTCGACCAGGCTCTGGGAAAAGAACAGCAGGGCAAAGCCTGCGTCGATGGCGGCTGCTTCCAGTGCGATCGCCTTGGCGAACGCCTCCATGTCGGGCTCGTCCGTAGTGAGCGCCGACAGGCCGCATGCATAGCGCGTCTGTGAATTGGCCAGCGATGTTCTCCGCATTTCCTCCGACGCTTTTTTGTGCGCGGCTGTTTTTAAATGCTTCTGGCGCGCGGGCGTCGACCGACATTGTTGCCTTCAATCGGCGGTTTGGCAATGGGGCCACCGGCACCGCATGTTTGGGCGCGGCCATGACCGAAAGTACAATGTTCCGCGTTTGCGACGTGCTGTTTTTTGTCCGATGTGCGGTGTACGAATAATGCACCACCGAAGCGCGAATACCGCGTCGGCAGCGTGGATACCAAGGTTGATACCCAGGGAGGGACCATGTCGGACGTTTCGTTGATGGTGAACGGAAAGCGGGTCAGCGGTGCTGCCGAGGACCGAACACTTCTGGTTCACTTCCTGCGGGAAAATCTCGGCCTTACCGGCACGCATGTCGGTTGCGACACCTCGCAATGCGGTGCCTGCGTCGTCCACGTCGATGGCAAGGCGGTCAAATCCTGTACGATGCTCGCGGTGCAGGCCTCCGGCTCCACCGTGCTGACGATCGAGGGCCTGGCCAATGGCGCCGACCTGCATCCGGTGCAGGCCGCCTTCAAGGAACATCACGGGCTGCAATGCGGCTTCTGCACGCCGGGCATGATCATGACGGCGACCGACATGATCAGCCGCCACCCCGAAGGGCTCGACGAGGCGACGGTGCGTGCCGAGCTCGACGGCAACATCTGCCGCTGCACCGGCTACCACAACATCGTCAAGGCGATCCTCGCCGCATCGACGACGATGAAGGGGTCCAAGGGTAAGGCGAGACAAGCTGCTTAGGCAAGGGAATAAGGGAGTAGGGCAGTAGGGGAGTAGGGCAAAAAGGCCAACGCAACGAGGCCCTTTTTCCCTAGTCCCTTACTCCCTACTGCCCTACTCCCATAATTCCGGAGGAATTTCTGATGGGCATTGAAGGTGTTGGCGCTCGGGTCGCGCGCAAGGAAGACAAACGGTTCATCACGGGCGCCGGCCGCTATGTCGACGACATGGTGGTTCCCGGCATGAAGCACGCCGCCTTTGTGCGCAGTCCGCACGCGCATGCGCAGATCAAGAAGATCGATGTGAAGAAGGCCCAAGGCATGCCCGGCGTCATCGGCGTGCTGACCGGCAAGGAACTCAAGGCCGACGGCATCGGCAATCTCATCTGCGGTTGGATGATCCACTCCAAGGACGGCTCGCCGATGAAGATGGGAGCGTGGTCGCCACTCGCCTTCGACCGGGTCCGTTATGTCGGCGACGCCGTCGTCATCGTCGTCGCCGAGACCAAGGGGCAGGCGCGCGACGCCGCCGAGGCGGTCGAGATCACCTACAAGGAGCTGAAGGCCGTCGTCGATGCCTCCAAGGCGATGGACAAGGGTGCGCCGCAAATCCACCCCGAAGCGGACAACAATCTGATCTTCGACTGGGACATCGGCAATGCCGACGACACCGCGGCGGCTTTCGGGAAGGCAGCCCATGTCGTCAAGATGGACATCATCAACAACCGGCTGGTGCCCAATGCCATGGAGCCGCGCGCCGCACTTGGCCATTACGACAAGGCCGAGGATCACTATACCTGCTGGACGACCTCGCAGAACCCGCATGTGGCGCGGCTGGTGATGAGCGCCTTCTACAATGTCGCGCCGGAAAACAAGCTGCGCGTGATCGCGCCCGATGTCGGCGGCGGCTTCGGCTCGAAGATCTACATCTATCCCGAAGAGATCGTCTGCCTGTGGGCGTCGAAGAAGACCGGCGTGCCGGTCAAATGGGTGGCCGACCGGACCGAGAGTTTTCTGACCGATGCGCATGGCCGCGACCATCACACCCATGCTGAAATGGCCTTCGACAAGGACCACAGGATCCTCGGCCTGAAGGTGGAAACCCAAGCCAATCTCGGCGCCTACATGTCGCTGTTTTCATCGGCGACGCCGACCTATCTCTATGCGACTCTGCTGTCGGGCCAGTACAACATCCCGGCCATCCACGCCAATGTGAAGGCGATCTACACCAACACCGCGCCCGTCGATGCCTATCGCGGGGCAGGGCGGCCGGAAGCGACCTTCGTCATGGAGCGTATGATGGAGACGGCGGCCCGCCAGTTCGGCGTTTCGCCGGCTGAGTTGCGGCGCAAGAACTTCGTCACCTCGTTTCCGCATCAGACGCCGGTCATCATGTGCTATGACGCCGGCGACTATGCCGCTTCGCTCGATGCGGCAATGCAGGCGTCGGATTATGCCGGCTTCGCCAAGCGCAAGGCCGCCGCCGCCAACAAGGGGCTGCTGCGCGGCATCGGCATGAGCTGCTACATCGAGGCCTGCGGCATCGCGCCGTCTGCGGCCGTCGGCTCGCTCGGCGCCGGTGTCGGCCTTTGGGAATCGGCGGAAGTGCGCGTCAACGCGGTCGGCACGATCGAGGTGCTGACCGGCTCTCACAGCCACGGCCAGGGCCATGAGACGACCTTCGCGCAACTGGTCAATGAGCGCTTCGGCGTGCCGCTCGATTCGGTCTCGATCGTGCATGGCGATACCGACAAGGTGCAGATGGGCATGGGCACCTATGGCTCGCGCTCGGGTGCGGTCGGGATGTCAGCCATCGTCAAGGCGCTCGACAAGGTAGAGGCCAAGGCCAAGAAGATCGCGGCGCACCTGCTCGAGGCCGACGAAGGCGACATCATCATCGAGAACGGCGCGCTGAAGGTGGCCGGCACCGACAAGAACGTGCCGTGGTTCCAGATGGCGCTGGCCGCCTACACTGCCCACAACCTGCCGGGCGGCATGGAGCCCGGGCTCAAGGAGACGGCGTTCTACGATCCGTCGAATTTCACCTTCCCGGCGGGCTGCTATATCTGCGAGGTCGAGGTCGACCCGGAAACCGGCGTGACCGAGATCGTCCAGTTCGTCGCCGCCGACGATTTCGGCAACATCATCAATCCGATGATCGTCGAGGGCCAGGTGCATGGCGGGCTGGCGCAAGGCATTGGCCAGGCACTGCTCGAAGGCGCCCATTACGACAACAGCGGACAATTGCTGACCGCGAGCTACATGGACTACACCATGCCGCGCGCCGGCGATCTGCCGTCGTTCAAGGTCTCGACCTCGAACACGCCTTGCCCGGGCAATCCGTTGGGGATCAAGGGTTGCGGCGAGGCCGGCGCGATCGGCTCGCCGCCGGCGGTGATCAACGCTATCACCGACGCCATCGGCAGCAACGATCTTGCCATGCCGGCTTCGCCGTCCACCGTGTGGGCCGCGATCCGCGCGACGAAACATTGAACGCGAATGGCGAATAGGGGTAGCGAATAGGGAAGAGAATGTTCGCTACTTCCTGCTCGCTCTTTCACCCAGGGGAGAAAGACAAATGTACGCAGTCAACTATCATCGCGCCGCCTCGGTCGCCGATGCCGCCAAGCTGATCAAGACCGGCGACGCCAAGCTGCTTTCGGGCGGTATGACGCTGATCCCGGCGATGAAGACGCGGCTTGCCGCGCCGTCCGACCTTGTCGACCTGTCGCGGATCACGGAGCTGCAGGGCGTCACGGTGTCGGGCAAGACCGTCACCATCGGCGCTGCCACCACGCATAATGCTGTTGCCAATGACGAGAAGCTGAAGAAGGCCTGTCCGGCGCTTTCCCATCTGGCATCGCTGATCGGCGATCCGGCGGTGCGCCAC
>NZ_RZQY01000368.1:0-5844 GCF_003998575.1 Mesorhizobium sp. M7A.F.Ca.CA.001.10.2.1
ATGCCAGCCCGAGCCACCAGAACATTGCGGTCCAGCGCTCTTCGCTCGCCGCTACCAGCGACAGGAAGGCCAGGAATGACCCCGAGGCGGTCAAGAGGTGGACGGAGAACGCCCGCGCCTGTGGCCAGGTGACCTTCTTCTTCGGCCTGGGAATCCGGTCCGTGATCTTTTTGGCGGCTTTTCGGGCCGTTGTGTTCTTGCTCACGGGCCCCGCCAATCCAGCTTGCAGATTTCGGCCGAACGGCCGGCGAAATTCCAGTTGCGGCCGAAAGCCCGCATCTTGCTCTTGTCAGACCTTGCCACGACAATCTCGGGCGCGATCCAGTATTCCGAATTGCTGATCACCGTATCCTTGTCGCGATCCTTGCCGGGGATGGGTGTCACCGCCCCGTCGATAATCTTCGGTATCTGGAAGATACGCGTCTTGTCACGCGTCTCATAGGTGATCGGCACTTGTTCGACGCCGAGGAATTTGCCGACCAGGATGGAGAGCAGCGATGTGGTTCCGCCTGCCTTGCCCGTGAAGATCTTGGTCAGCGCCTTGACCGCGTAGACCGAGGCTCGGCTGTCGATGAACAGGCCGGCGGTCCAGTTGCCGCGGCTCATGTAGCCGGGGATTTCTATGATCAGCCCGAGATTGAGGCCGGACAGATCGACCTCACCGAAATGGCCTGCATCGATACGAAACCCCGCCCAGGTCTGGCAATAGCCTTCGGTCGGCGGATGATTGCCAAGCGATAGCACGCAGGGGCAAAAAACCGTGCAATTGCAGGAGAGTACGAGCTCTCCCTTCATCGCCCAGCTCTGGTCTGCCATCGATTTTCCCCCACTCATAGCGAGACTACTAGCAGCGCGGCTGCCCAGACAAGCAGTATCGCACCGGCCAGCCGGGTTGGAACCCTGCTGGCTGTTTGTTTTTCGATCAGGGTGAACAGCCCGATCAACGCCATCCAGAAAATGTTCATGACGCCAACGGCGAACATCACCAGCATCAAGGCCCAGCAGCAGCCGAGACACCACAGACCTTGCGCGACACCGAGCCGAAAGATGTTAAGGGGCCTTGCGCTCCAGTTCGAAAACAGGACCGAGAACGGGTTCTTGCATTTCTTCAGGCAAGCTTCCTTGAGGCCGCTGAACTGGTAGAGGCCGGCAATCACGAGAGCGAGCGCACCGGCAAGGCCGACGACCGGATCGAGCATCCCGGCTGACGAGGCGAATGCATGGACGGCCAAGGTCAGCGCCGCGAACATCATTGAAGCGGCGAGCCAGACGCTTAGGTAACCGGCGACCAGCACCAGCGGGTGAACGACCGGTTCGCCCTTGATGCGAGCCGTGTCAGTGATTTCGCAATAGGTGCGGATCATCGGCGCCGCCGAAGGCAGCATCATCGCGACCGCCATCAGGAGCCACATGAAAACGAGCGCGCCGGCCTGCAAGCCGAGATCTGCGTCCAAGGGCACCGGTGAGAGGCACAGCACAAAGAACCGTTCCAGGAAATCGGGCAGCGGCAGTGGCGGCAGGCTGCGCAGGATCCTGTCGCCAGGGGCGCCGACGCCCGCAATCCCTGTTTCAGCCCCGCGGATTGCCATCGCCGCAAGAGACAGCCAGGCAAGCAGGATGCAAGCGCCGACAACGACGTTTACCGTGACGCGAGGATTGCGCGCGATGCCGGCCATGGCGCGGCCGGCGCGGTCGAGATGCCTGAAGTCGTCCTGCTGGCCGGTCATGACATCCGAATGGGCCGAATCGCCGCGTTGATCAAGCGGCATGATCTGACCTATATGCTCATCGAACGGCAGGTCGGGTGGACCCGCCTCGCATTGCAAGCCGGAAGCCGATCTTGGAGCATCAGCAAACTGCGCGGATACTGGTTGCCGGCACGGGGCCGGCAGGGCTGATCGCGGCGCTCGGTTTTGCCGCCGAAGGTTTCCCGGTGACACTGGTCGGGCCGGAGGCCACCGCTCCCGATGGCCGCACGACAGCCCTGATGAACCCTGCCTTGAAAGTGCTCGACCGGCTTGGCGTGCTCGAAGCCGTCAAATCCAAGGCGGCGCCCCTGAAAGTGATGCGCATCGTCGACGCCACCAGCCGGCTGATCCGCAGCCCGGTCGTCACCTTCCGCGCCAGCGAGATCGACGAGGACCAGTTCGGGCTGAACCTTCCCAACAGCGTCCTCAACCCGGCACTCGCCAGCGCCGTTGCCGCGCATGCCGGCATCGACCGGCTGATGTCGATAGTGGCGAACTGGCATCTCGATGCCGAGCACGCCCGTGCCGTCCTGGCCGACGGCAGCACGGTCGACGCATCGCTTGCGGTCGCCGCCGATGGGCGGTTGTCACCGGCGCGCCAGGCGGCCGGCATCTCGACCTCGGCCCGGTCCTACCCGCAGGCAGCTCTCGTCCTCAATTTCGGCCATAGCGGCGACCACGCTTTCACCTCGACGGAATTCCACACCGAGACCGGTCCGTTCACGCAGGTCCCGTTGCCCGGCAATCGCTCCAGCCTGGTCTGGGTGGTCAAGCCCGAGACCGCGACCGACCTCGCCGCACTGGACGATACGACGCTTTCTCAGCGGGTTGAACAGCAGATGCAGTCGATGCTGGGCCGGGTGACGGTCGAGCCGGGCCGGCAGATCTATCCGCTTTCGGCGGTGACGCCACTGCGTTTCGCCCGAGATCGGGTGGCGCTGGTCGGCGAAGCCGCCCATGTGTTTCCGCCGATTGGTGCGCAAGGCCTCAATCTCGGCATCAGGGACGTCGACGATCTGGTTGGAATCGCTTGTGAAAATCGAGCGGACCCGGGTGCAGCCAAGGCGCTTGCGGCTTACGATTTCAAGCGCCGCCCCGATATTCTGGCGCGTAGCGGTGCGGTCAACCTGCTCAACATGTCGCTGCTTTCCGACATGCTGCCGGCCCAGATGGCCCGCGTGGCCGGGCTCGGCGTGCTCGGTGGCTTCGCGCCGCTTCGGGCTTTTTTCATGCGCGAGGGGCTTCGTCCAGGCAGCGGTTTTGCCGCGCTTGCCGGCGGGTTAGGGAAACAGGTCCGGCGCTAGGATATCGTGCCGGATCAGGTAGAGCAGCCCGGTGACAGTCACGACCGACAGGCAGGTTGTGATCAGCACACTGGCCGACACGCGCTGTACCCAGACGCCATACTGCTGGGCGATGACGAAGACGTTGGTGGCGGTCGGCAACGCCGCCAGAAGCACCGCCGAGAAGACCCATGTCTCAGAGAAATTGCCGATCCAGCTCAACACGACATAGCAGAGCAAAGGGTGCAGGATCAGTTTCAGTGCCGCAATCGGAACCATCTCGTGCGGGACGCGATTGAGCGGCCTGAGCGCCAGCGTGACGCCCATGGCAAACAGCGCGCAAGGTGCGGCCGCCCGGGAAAGATATTCCAGAAATCGCTCCACCGGCACGGGCGGTCGAAAGCCGATATAGGCGGCGCCGACGCCCAGGGCGGTTGCGATGATGAACGGGTGCAGCACGCTCTTGCGCACGACACCGAGCGCAAGCCGGAGAGGCGTGGTCTTGTCGTCGCCCGACAGCGCCATCATCATGGGTGCGATGGCGAAATGCATGATGTTCTCGAAACAGAAGATCAAGGCGACCGGCACAGCCGCCTCCTCGCCGAAGGCCAGCAATGCCAGCCCCGGTCCCATATAGCCGATATTGCCATAGGCGGCCGCGAGCGCCTTGATGGTCGATTGCGCTATCTCGCCGCGCGAGGTCAGGACCGACCCCATGAACATCAAGGAAAATATCATGAAGGTCGAGACGACCGAACCGAAGATGAAGCGCCATTCCGTCAGGTCTTCGAACGGCGTCTTGGCAAGCAGTTGGAAGAAAAGTGCCGGCAGCGCGACATAGACGATGAACGTGTTCATCCAGCCGAGCGCCTCCAGCGGCTGCCTGGTGATGCGCGCCACCAGGAACCCGACAAAAATCAAGCCGAAGAACGGAAGAACAAGACCGATGACGTCAGACATTTTTATGCTGGTCCGAAACCCTGGCGCCGGGCTAGCCCGTTGCTTAATAGGGCGTCAAGCGCCTCGGGATTGAATTGATGCGCGGTCTGCGCCAAATAAGCCCAAGGAATTCAGTGGTGAGTACGATGAAAACAGCCAAATTCGCGATCGGACAGGTGGTTCGCCACCGGCTGTTTCCATTCAGGGGCATTATTTTCGATGTCGATCCGCAATTCGCCAACACCGACGAATGGTACGAAGCCATCCCCGCCGACGTGCGGCCGCACAAGGATCAGCCTTTCTATCATCTGCTCGCCGAAAATTCGGAGACCGAGTACATCGCCTATGTCTCCGAGCAGAATCTGCTCGAGGATCAGTCGGGTGAGCCGGTCCGGCATCCGCAGATCAAGGAGATGTTCGACAAGAGGCCGGACGGCGGCTACCAGCCGAAACGGCAGTCAAGGCACTGACCCGCGGAGAGATGGGCGCAAAAAAAGCGGGGCATGACCCCGCTTTTTTGTGGCTCGGCGATATCGGCCGATCAGTTGGCGGTCTTCGCCTTGTCCTGCTCTTCCTTGAGCTTCTTGGCGAAATCCTGGTTGTTCTTGGCGACGAAGTCCTGAAGCTTCTTTTGCCGGTCCTCGATGTCCGACTGCTGCAGCGCCGGTCCGTCATAGGCGCCGCTGAAGCCCTGCAGGGCGACCTTGATCGGATTGGGCTGGTTCTGGAAATTGACGGAGGTCAGGGTAATCGCCTGGCCCTTCTTGAAGGCGGCGACGAGCTGATCGGTCAGCGGCACTTCCGCCACGCAACGATCCGGGAAGCAGATCACATAGTCGAGCTTCTGCGCCTTGCCGGTGTCGATCTGCAGGCCGATGCCGGGAGGCACCAGACGGCCGGTCGGGACCGTCACCTGGAACACCTTGCGGTTCACCTTGCCCTTCAGCTCGATCAGGCTGACGCCAGTGACCAGCTGGCCGTTGCCGGCGGTGGTGATGTTCTGGACATTGCAGATGTCGACGTCTTCCTGCTTGGTGCAGGCCTTGAACCAGCCTTGCGGAATCTGCTGTTGCTGCTGTGCGGAAGCAGCGGGAAGTCCTGCGCCGAGAAAGCCGACCACGCCAGCGGCCATGACCGACAGGCGGTACGCGTTGCTGTTCAGGCTCGTCATGTCGTGCACTTCCTCTCAAATGATCCCGGGACCGGCTTCTTCGTGCCGTGTGGTCCAGCTACCTGTTGCCGAAATGAGGCAACAGAATGACTTCGGAGGGCGTGTTACACTGCAAGCGATGCCGAATCCAGCCCGGCGTCAGCAATTGTTGAACGCGCGGTTGGCCGGCGCGCAGCCGCCTCATGCTAGGGTGCACACCGAATCATCAAGCCGACCCAGTAAGGAGACGTTCATGGGCCGCGTTGTTGTTTGGCTGATCACCGGGATATCGTTTCTCGCCCTTTCGCATCAGCCGGCCGCATCGGAGCCGAAGCACGCTATCGCCATGCAGGGCGTGCCGGCGCTACCGCCCGACTACAGGCATTTCGACTACGTCAATCCCGACGCGCCGAAGGGTGGCTCGATTACCTATTGCGTCGTCGGCAGCTTCGACAATCTGAACCCTTTCATCCTCAAGAGCCTGCGCACGACGGCGCGCGGCATGATGGATACGATCTTCGGCAATCTGGTCTTCGAGCCGTTGATGCAGCGCAATGCCGACGAGGCTTTCACGCTCTACGGTTTGTTGGCCGACAGCGCCGACATGGACCCGGAGCGCAAGAGCATCGAATTCCATCTCAATCCGAAGGCCAAATGGTCGGACGGTCAGCCGGTGACGCCGGAGGACGTGCTGTTCAGCTATGACGTCTACACCGAGAAAGGC
>NZ_RZQY01000369.1:0-5839 GCF_003998575.1 Mesorhizobium sp. M7A.F.Ca.CA.001.10.2.1
TAGTTGCGGGTATGGGTGACATAGGGGCCGCCGAGGTCGGCCGCCGTTGCGGCGAGTGCCTTGACCTCTTCGGTCGAAGAGTTGACCGCCGGCGGATAGTCGAGCCCGGTGCTGAGCCCGAAGGCGCCCTCGGCCATCGCCTCGGCCACCGCCTCCTGCATCGCCACCGTCTCCGCTTCGTTGGCCGGACGGTCGGTCACCGGCATGCAGCGCTGGCGCAAAGTGGTGTGGCCGACCAATAGAGCCGCGTTCGTGGCGATGCCGCGCCGTTTGAGCTCGGCGACATAGTCGGCAAAACGATCGAAACGGAAACTCTCCCGGCCGCCGACCAGCGTGAAGGGCGGCGGTGGTGTCGTGTTGAGAAGCAACGGCGCCAGGCTGACGCCGCAATTGCCGGCGATCACCGTCGTCACGCCCTGGCTGATCTTCGGGTCCATGCCACGTGGCGCCAAAAGCGCGCCGTCATCATGAGTGTGCACGTCGATAAAGCCAGGTGCGACCACCTTACCCGCGGCGTCGATTTCCTCGCTGCCCGTTGCATCGTCCAGCTGACCGATGGCGACGATCCTGTCGCCGGTGACGGCGATGTCGGCCTCGAGAGGCTTCGATCCGTCGCCGGCGATCAGCGTCGCGTGACGGATGACGAGATCATAGGGCATCGGGCAAAAGGTCCTAACCTTCGGGATCGGCGGCGATCTCCTCGCGGCGGCGTGCGACATAGGCGTCGAGCTCCTCTCGGATCGCGGGGTCCATTACCGGCTCTTCGTAGTCGTGCAGCGCCTGTTGCCAGAGCTCCGTCGCCCGCTCCAGCGCATCCTTGCCGCCGGCCTCCTCCCAGGCGCCGTGGTTCTGCCAGTTGGACAGCATCGGCTGGTAGAAGGCGGTCGTGTAGCGCGACATCGTGTGTTCGGCGCCGAAGAAATGACCGCCGGCCGGTACCGACTTGATCGCCTCGAAACCGAGATCGTCCTCCTGGAACGGCAGCGGGCGCAGGAACTCCATCATGTTCTGCAGGATCTCCACATCGAGAATGAGCTTTTCGTAGGACGCAGTCAGGCCGCCCTCCAGCCAGCCCGCAGCGTGGTAGACCAAGTTGGCGCCACCCAGCACCGCGCCCCATGTCGCCATTTCCGTCTCATAGGCGGCCTGCAGATCAACCACGTTCGAGGCATTCGCATTCGAGGTGCGGTAGGGAAGATTGTAGCGGCGTGCCAACTGGCCAGCGATGATGTTGGCCTTGGCGTTCTCCGGCGTGCCGAAGGCCGGCGCGCCCGACTTCATGTCGACATTGGAGGTGAAGGCGCCATACATCACGGGCGTGCCGGGGTTGACGAGCTGCGTCAGCACCACGCCGAACAGAGCTTCGGCGTTCTGCTGGCAAAGGGCCGCCGCGAGCGTCACCGGCGTCATCGCTCCCATCAGGGTGAAGGGAGTAACGGTTACAGGCTGGCCGTGCTCGGCCATTGCGATCAGGCCCTCCGCCATGGCGTCATCGAACAGCCGCGGCGAGTTGATCGATATGATGGTCGTCACGCCAGGAGAGGTGCGCATCTCCTCGACGGAAATGCCGCGCGAGATTGCCATCATGTTGATCCCATCCATTGCCCTGGCGCTGCCGATCGCCGTGCAATGGAAGGAGAGGTCGCTGAGCGTCAAATTTGCGTAGTAGGTGTCGAGATGGCGCGAATTGGCCGGCAGCTCCATCGGCGCCACAACCTGGTTGCCGATGATGTGGATGGCGTTGAAGTGGTGCGCCAGCCGGATGAAGTTCTGATAGTCGGGCAAATTCCCCTGGCGGCGGCCATTGATGCGGTCATGTACATTGGGCGGTCCGGCAACCAGGCCGAAGACCAGCGAATTGCCGCCGAGATGCACCTGCTTTTCCGGATTGCGGCTGGTCAACGTGAAGGATGACGGGACTGTCCGCAGCGCCTCGCGCACCAGGCTTTCGTCGATGCGAATGGTCTTTTCCTCGCGGTCGACGATGGCGCCCGCGTCGGCGAACAGGTCCATCACCCGATCGCTCATGACACGGATGCCGAGTTCCGACAGGATGCGCATCGATGTGTCGTGCAGCCGCTCCATCCGCTCTTCGTCGAGCAGTTGCATGGGCGGATAGGGGTTCTTCACCTGCTCCCAGAGCAGTTGCGCGATGCCCCCGCCGCTGCGTCCGGATTTCCCCCTGCGGCCACCGCCGCGCCTGTCCTGTGTCATGAGACTGCTTTCCTCTCGCTTCAGTAACCGCGTTCCGGACTGACGACATTTTCAAGCGGCGCGCCGCCGCGGTAGCGCTTCAGATTGTCGGCGAACATGCGCACCGACTTGATATCCCAACCGTCGTAGACCGCCGCGCAATGCGGAGTGATGGCAACGCTCTCGTAACCCCATAGCGGATGGCCCGCCGGCAGCGGCTCGGTCGCGAAGACATCAAGCGCGGCGCCCTTGATCCGCTTGTTATCGAGCGCAGCGAGCAGGGCTGCCTCGTCGACGACGCCGCCGCGCGATATGTCGATCAGCACGGAGGAAGGCTTCATTGCGGCGAAGGCCGCCGCACCGAGAAGACCGCGCGTGCTGGACAGCAGCGGAACGCAGCATACGATGAAGTCGGCGCGTCCAAGCAGGGTCGGCAGCGCGTCCGGTCCATGCACCTCGTCGAGGCCGTCCATGGCTTTTGGGCGCGCGCGGATGCCGAGCGTGCGGATGCCCATTGCCTGTGCGCGACTGGCGACGGCTGTGCCCGTCTTGCCAAGGCCGATGATCAAGACCGTCTTGCCTTCGATCGGCTCGACGCGGCCACCGCCCCATTGCCGCGCCTGCCGGCGGCGCTCGAAGCCGCGCAGGTCAAGCGAGAAGGACAGCATGGCGCCGAGCGCATATTCCGCCAGCATGCCGGCGGCGACGCCCGCCGCATTCGTCACAGTGAGCCGCTCGGGGTCCCAACTGCCGAGATGATCGGTGCCGGAGCCGCCGACGGAGACCCATTTCACGCTCGGGCTTTCGACAAGCGCCTGGCGCGGATAGCGAGGGGTGCCGTCGAAGCGAACGGAATAAACCACTTCCGCTGCCACGCGCCCGATCAGCTCGGGCAGGGCGGCATAGCTGTCGCAACAATGGACGGTCAGATCCGGATGCGTCTCCTCGAGCACGGCCAGCGCAGCGGCTGGCCGGTCGGTGTGCAGGATGACGGATGGATCAGCCGACATGGGGCCGCTCAGCTCGGGCCAATGTGGTCGGCCGAAGGACCGAGCGCGGCAAGCAGTTTTTCACCACTTTCGAGTGTCGCGTTCTCGTGCGGCGCGCGCAGGGTCAGCCAGCGCTGGTCACCGGAGCGCACCGCCAGCACGGCCTTCATTGCCGGGATGAGGCCGGCATCCTGGATGATCTTGCGGAACGCCTTGACCGCCGCATCCGCCTCGGCAACGTCCTCGCCGGCGATCGCTCGATCGTAGAGGGCCCGGATGGCCGCGGCATTGAGGTTGACGGTCGCCGAGATGCAGCCCGCGGCACCATTGGCGAGCCCCTTGGTCAGCTGTGCTTCCGAGCTCGGGAAGACCGCGACCGCGGGCGCCGCAGCAATCACTGCCGCCGTGTTGTTCCAGTCACCGGCGCTGTCCTTGTAAGCCACGACGGTGTCGGGAAACGCCTCGCTCAGCCGTGCGGTCAAGGCGGGGCTCACCGGCACGCCGGAATTCTGCGGGATGTGGTATAGGATCATCTTCATTGCCGGGTTCGCCACCCGCGCGATCAGTTCGGTGTAGTAGCGGGCCTGGCCGTTGTCGCCGGCAGCGGTGTAGAAGAACGACGGCAGGACCATCACCCCGGCGCAGCCCAGCCCGACCGCATGCGCCGACAGCTCGACGGTTTCGGGCAGCGCGGTGACGCCGGTGCCGGGCATCAGCCGGCTCGGCGAAATGCCGGCCTCGATCAGCCACTCCAGCGCCTGCATGCGCTCGTGCAAGGACAGCGACAGCGCCTCGCCGGTGGTGCCGAACGGCGACAGGAAATGCGCGCCTTGGCCCAGCACCCATTTGGCATGCGAGATCCAGAGATCGCGCGCGATGCGGCCATCGTTTTCGAACGGCGTCAGGATCGGTGCGATGGTTCCTTGCGGGCGGGTCATGTGTGTCCTTCCGTATCGGTCGGCAACTCTATGCACTGCGTGGCCGCTGCCGCTGTCGTCCTGGCGAAGTAGGCCGACGCTGTGACGTCGAACATTACATCAAAACCCGCTTGCGAGCGGAACGTGACCGCCTCGACGTGACCGACGCGTGTTTGCGTTATGTCTTCGACACCGAATTGGTCGGCCCGGAGATCAAGCGCGCATAGCCGTTCCATCGCTTGCGGCGCGTGCGGGCCAGAGAGGCGCATCCACGCCCAGCCTTCCTCGCGCCAGGATGAATAGGCTTTCGCCCCGGCATCGTTCGCCCAGGCGGCTTTGAGTTCGGCCAGCGCCTCGGCCGCACCTTCGGCCAGCAGCAGGATGTCCTCGTTGCCGAGGCGCAGGATCCGCATGCCGTGATGCGCGCCGATGCGATTGACTGCAGGCAGCGCGATGCCGTGCGCCGTGAGCCAGGCGGCGCCGCCGCCGCCTTTCAGGCCAAAGCGCGGAGTGGCCGTCAGGTCGCTCAGCGTTACCGCGCCGATGGGCAGCTTGGTGCCGTGCGCCGCGCCGCCGGCCATGAAGGGGAAAACCGCGCTTGGCGCCATCTACATCTCCTGCCGTGCATTGGCGGGATCGAAGAAGGCGTGAGCAACCACGGGCGCGTCGACCAGATTGCCGTTCCGGCACTTCACCGTCACCAGGCTGCCTTCCGTGGAGTCGTCAACATGGACAAAGGCCAGCGCGATGCTACAGCCGAGTGTCGGCGAGAACCCGATTGAGGTGATCTGACCGACAGGATCATTTCCGCGCAGCACGAGGCAGCTGTCGCCGGGTATATCTTTGGCATCGGCCGGAAATCGCAGGCCCACGAGCTTGCGTGACTGTCCCAGCCTTGCGCGCATCTCAATCGACCGTTTGCCGATAAAGAAAGGCTTCTTATTCGAGACCGCCCAGCCAAAGCCGAGCTCGTCAGGCGTCGTGATCGCGTCGGTGTCCTGGCCGATCAGAATGTGCCCCTTCTCCAGGCGAAGGACGCGCGAGGCTTCGAGACCGTAAGGCTTCAAGCCGTAAGGTTCGCCGGCAGTCATCACCGCGTCCCAAAGGGCGGGCGCGAGGCTGGATGGACAATGCAGTTCGTAGCTCAGCTCGCCGGTGAAACCAATCCGCATGACGCGCACCGGCACGCCGGCGACAACGCCTTCGCGACCGCTGAGATAGGGGAAAGCCTCGCGGTCGAAATCGATGTCGCTGTCCAGCGCCTGAAGCACGGCCCTCGCTTTCGGTCCGGTGACGTTCAGGCCGCAGAACGCGCCGGTGAGGTTGAGGACATCGACTCGCAAGCGCCATTGCGCGTTCCAGAACAGCATGTCGGCATAGACGCGCGCCACCGCACCCGTGGTGGCGGTCACATAGAACCGGTCGTCCGCCATCCGGTAAGCGACGCCATCGTCGACCACCGAGCCCATCTCGTTGAGCATCAGGCAATAGCGCACACGCCCGACAGGCTGGTTGGCATGCGCCATTGTGTAGAGGCGGTCGAGGAACTCGCCAGCATCCGGCCCGCGCAGCTCCAGCTTGCCGAGCGTCGAGACGTCGAGCAGGCCGACCCCTTGCCGCACCGCCATGATCTCGTCGCGGATCGTCTTTTCGGCCGCGCCGGCATCGCCATAGAAATACGGCCGCCACCATGCGCCCACCGGCTTCATCACGGCGTTGAGCGCCAGGTGCCTGGCATGC
>NZ_RZQY01000036.1:0-19458 GCF_003998575.1 Mesorhizobium sp. M7A.F.Ca.CA.001.10.2.1
CAACATTGTCGACCGGCTGGATCTGAGACGCGCGCTCGCCGATGAAGGCACCTTGCAGAAACTCAAGGTGGCCGGCTTTCGTGGACAGAATCCGCTGACGCGGTTTCTTTTCTTCCGTCTCGTACTTCCTTTCGTCGGTTTCGCGCTGGCCGCAATCTACATCTTCGCGCTCGGAGGACTGCCCGACAAGCCATTGGTCATCAGGCTGTTCGTCTGCGTCCTCGTTGCTTACGGCGGCTTCTACGCGCCAGTCATCTACGTCAACAACCGCGCCACCAAGCGCAAGCAGTCGATCCAGATGGCATGGCCGGATGGGCTCGATCTGATGCTTATCTGCGTCGAATCGGGCATGTCGGTGGAAGCGGCACTGCGCAAGGTCGCCGACGAGATCGGTGCGCAATCGGTGGCGCTGGCGGAAGAGTTCATCCTCACCAACGCCGAGCTTTCCTACCTGCCGGAGCGCAAGCAGGCCTACGAGAACCTGGCAAGCCGCACCGGCCTGGATTCGGTCAAGTCGGTGTCGCAGGCGCTCGTCCAGGCCGAGCGTTACGGCACGCCGGTGGCGCATGCACTGCGCGTGCTTGCCGCCGAAAGCCGCGACATGCGCATGAATGCTGCCGAGAAGAAGGCCGCCGCCCTGCCGCCAAAGCTCACAGTGCCGATGATCCTGTTTTTCCTGCCGGTGCTCTTCGCCATCATCCTGGGTCCCGCCGGCATTCAGGTCAGCCAGCGCGGTATCTTCGGCGATCATCCGGCGCCGGCAACAAACGCCCAGTAGCGGCAAGGCAAATTCCTGCATTCCCTCAAACGAAGAAGCCGCGCATGCAGCGCGGCTTCTTCGTTGGGCATCGGGATTGTGGTCTCAGTTGGTCGCGGATTTCGGCTTGTCCTGGTCCTTGAGCTGGCTCCAGGCATTCTGCTGGGCCAGCATCTGCCTGAGATAGGCGACGTTTGCCTGCGCCTGTTCGGGCGAGAGCTCCTGCGAGGCGATCTTCTCGGCCTCGTCGAACCGGCCTTGCAGGCCGACGACCAGTGCCAGGTTCTGGCGGACGCGGCTGTCCGCATTCGGCTGCTGCGCGGCCGAGCGCATATAGGTTTCGGCGGTGCGCAGGTCACCTTCCAGCACATACGACATGCCAAGATTGGAGAGCACGGAAGGCTCGTTCGGCTTAAGGTCGAGCGCCTTGCGGTAAAGCTGGCGCGCATCGTCCTTCTGGCCGGTCTGGTCGAGGATGGCCGCTTCGGCCGACACCAGCTTCCAGTCGGGATATTCCGGTGTTTGAGCGCGGCGCACGGCGTCGAGCGCCGCCTCGAACTGGCCATTGGCGGCCAGCGCCTTGCCATAGGAGGCAAGCACGTCACGATCCTTGGGCAAAGCGATGGCGAGTTTGCGCATCACAGCCAGCGACTGGTCGGCGTCGCCATCCATCTGCAACGCCGCCGCATAGTTCGTCGCCATCCGCTTGTCGTTGGGGTTCTTCGCGTAGGATTGGCCAAGTGCACCGGTGGCATTGTGCAGTTCGCCGGCCGACATGCTTTCAAGCGGTTTGCCGCTGGTGCGTGCGATAGAGCCGGTGGAGAGCTTGTCGGTTCCGCAGCCGGCGACGCCGGCCGCCAGCGCCAGCACAAGGGCCGTGGTGATGAGCCGTTTTCCCCTGGCATTGATCCTGCGGTTGGTCGGCATGGCCACCTAAGCCTCCATTCGTGCGCGGCCATTGCGTGGCCGTCTTCCCTCCCGCAGAAATATTCTGTTAACCCTAACGGACGGTTAAGAACGGCGACTCACACGGAGAACATCGCATGCCTGTCGAACTCGTCGGGAAGACATTGCCGGGCGCGCTGCCGGTCCATCTGATCGCCAGGGACGGTCTGGACGCGGCCGGCCTTGCGCCGGCCGCTGTCGCCTGGGCCAGGGCCAACGGCTTTTCCGGCGAGGCAGGCAGGACGCTGGTCGTGCCCGGCGAAAACGGGGCGCTCGGCGGCGCCTTGTTTGGTATCGGCGATGGCGAAGGCGCGCTCGCCTTTGGCGCGCTGTCGAAAGCCTTGCCGGAAGGCGACTGGCATTTCGCCTCGGCGCCGGCCGAGCCGGACCTCGCGGCGACCGCGCTGCTGCTCGGCGGCTATGTCTTCACCCGTTACGGCAAGAAGCCAGGCAAGGCGCTGCGCTTCGGCCTGCCGGCAGGCGTCGATGGCGGGCGCGTAGGCCGCATCGCCGATGGCGTCTTCCTGACACGCGATCTGGTCAACACGCCGACCAGCGATATGGGTCCAGAAGATTTGGAGCAGGCGGTGCGGACCCTGGCCGCCAGGCACAAGGCCGAAGTCTCGGTGGTCAAGGGTGACGATCTCCTCGACCGGAATTTCCCGATGATCCATGCTGTCGGCCGTGCGTCGGCCGGCGCGCCGCGCCTGATCGATATGCGATGGGGGCAGCAAGGGGCGCCGAAGGTGACCCTGGTCGGCAAGGGCGTCTGCTTCGACACGGGCGGTCTCGACATCAAGCCATCGTCCGGCATGCTGCTGATGAAAAAGGACATGGGCGGTGCTGCCAATGTCCTTGGCCTCGCCTCGATGATCATGGCTGCCGGGCTGAATGTGCGGCTGCGCGTGCTCATTCCCGCGGTTGAGAATTCGATTGCCGGCAACGCCTTCCGGCCCGGAGATGTGCTTGCGAGCCGCAAGGGCATCACTGTCGAGATCGGCAATACGGATGCCGAGGGGCGGCTGGTGCTGGCCGATGCGCTGGCGCTGGCCGACGAGGAGGAGCCGCAGCTTCTGGTCGACATGGCGACGCTGACCGGGGCTGCCCGCGTCGCGCTCGGCCCCGATCTGCCGCCGTTCTACACAAGTGACGAAGCGCTGGCATCCGATCTTGCGGCGGCTTCCGTCGCGGCCGAGGACCCTCTGTGGCGCATGCCGCTGTGGCGGCCCTACGATGCAAAACTGTCGTCGAAAATCGCCGACATCAACAATGTCACATCAGACGGTTTCGCCGGCTCGATCACGGCGGCGCTGTTCCTGAAACGCTTCGTCGAAAAGACCGAGGGCTGGGCGCATTTCGACATCTTCGCCTGGAACCCGGCCGATCGTCCGCATGGCCCCGCCGGCGGCGAGGCACAAGGCATCCGCGCCCTAGAGCGGATCATCGCGAAACGCTACGGCTGACGGTTGCAGGCGGAGCCGGCAAAATTGCCTCGACTGAAACGGAACCGAAACAATTTGCCGTCATGCTGGCGCGATGTCGATTGCTATGCGCCCGAGCCAGGCCTTGCGACTGTGGCAGCAAGTGATGCTGTCACAGGTGCGCGACGACGCGCCCGATCTGACCATGCGCCAGACGGCGATCCTGTTCACCATCTATCTCGACCCGCCACCGCACACCGTGCGCGGGCTCGCCGCGCGCCTCAATGTCACCAAGCCGGTGATCACCCGCGCGCTCGACACGATGGGCGCTTTGAAACTCGTTTCGCGTCACCGCGATGAACTCGACAAGCGCAATGTGCTGATCAGGCGCACGGTCGAGGGCGCGCTCTTTGTCGAGCGCTTCGGCGATGGTATCATCGCCAAGGCGCTCGAACTGCCGATGTGAGCGCATTACCTTTCAACAGAGTGTTCGATTTGACTGCCAGGGATGCCCGCCTTCACGCTTTTCGCTCCGATCTCGCCGATGCAAGGCTGAAGGGCGAGGTCACCGCCGAGCGCTTCGTCGCCGGCCGGCCGGCGCGGGTCACCGCGTCAGTGGCCGATATGCGCAAGGCGCCGCGGCCGGACGCCGGCGTCAACACGCAAGCGCTGTTCGGCGACGATGTCCTGGTCTTCGATGTCGCTGAGGGCTGGGCCTGGGTCCAGGCCGAACGCGACGGCTATGTCGGCTACGTCGCCGACACGATGCTGGGCAAACGGGACCATGCGCCGACGCACATCGTCTGCGTGCCGCGCACCTTCCTCTACCCCGGGCCGGATCTGCGCTTTCCGATCGCCGGACAATTGTCGATGGGATCGACGGTGACGGTGACGGAGGCCGCCGAGACGCGCGGTACGCACTATGCGGTCCTGCCTTCCGGCGAGGCGTTGATCGCAAGCCACCTGCGGCCGCTGAGTGAAGCTGCCTCCGACTATGTCGCGGTTGCCGAGGCGTTTCTCGGCACGCCCTATCTCTGGGGCGGCACTTCCGGTTTCGGCATCGACTGTTCGGGCCTTGTGCAATTGGCGATGCGCATGGCCGGCAAAGACGTGCTGCGCGATTCCGACATGCAGGCGGCGACACTTGGCGAGCCGCTCGAACCGGGACCTGATTTCTCCGGGTTGCGACGCGGCGATCTGGTGTTCTGGAAGGGCCATGTCGCCGTCATGACCGACGCCGACACGATGATCCACGCCAACGGCCACACCATGCTGGTGTCGCGCGAAGGGCTGAAGGACGCCGTCGCCCGCATCGGATATCTTTACGGCGGTCCGACCGGGTTCAGGAGGCCGTAGCCTTTCTTCCTTCGCCCCGTTCACGGGGAGAAGGTGCCCGAAGGGCGGATGAGAGGCAGTGCCAGCATTTGAAGGTTCGCGCTGCCCCTCACCTGCCTGCCGGCATCCTCTCCCCGTAAACGGGGCGAGGAAAGCTCACCTCGATCACCTTTTGTTCCGATTTTCCTTGGCGTTCGCGCGCCGTCGCGCTACCTCTGGCGGGTGACAGAGCAGCCGCGCCTTGCCGAACAGAATGCCGCCGTGGCCCTGCCCGAACCATTCCTCAGATGGTTCGGCGAGAAAGGCTGGTCGCCGCGCGCCCATCAGATTGGACTTCTGGCGAAAGCCCAGGCCGGGCAATCAGTCCTGCTGATTGCGCCGACCGGTGCCGGCAAGACGCTGGCCGGGTTCCTGCCTTCGCTCACTGAACTGGCCAACCGGCCCAAGAGAAAGCCGGGCCAGGCGCGTCGCGGTATCCACACGCTCTACATCTCGCCGCTGAAGGCGCTGGCCGTCGATATCGAGCGCAATCTCGGCAAGCCGGTGGAGGAAATCGGCCTGCCCGTCACCATCGAGACGCGCACCGGCGACACCCCCGCCCACAAGCGTCAGCGCCAGAAGCTGGTGCCGCCCGACATCCTGCTGACCACGCCCGAGCAACTGGCGCTGCTGATTGCGGCAGGCGATGCAAGACGCTTCTTCGAGGATCTGCGCTACGTCGTGCTCGACGAGTTGCACTCGCTGGTGACGTCGAAACGCGGGCATCTGCTGGCGCTCGGCCTGGCGCGGCTGCGCAGCTTTGTCCCCGGCTTGCAGACGATCGGCCTGTCAGCGACGGTGGCCGAACCGGACGAGTTGCGGCGCTGGCTGGTCAGCCAGAATCCGCCCAAGGGTTCGACCGGCCATAGCATGGCCGAACTGATCGTCGTCACCGGGGGTGCGAAACCGGAGATTTCTATCCTCGATTCCGAAGAGCGCGTGCCTTGGGCGGGACATTCGGCGCGCTACGCCACGCCGGAAATCTATCGCGAGATCAAGCGCCACAAGACGACCCTGCTGTTCGTCAACACGCGCAGCCAGGCGGAGTTGCTGTTCCAGGAATTGTGGCGGGTCAACGAGGACACTTTGCCGATCGCGCTGCATCACGGTTCGCTCGACGTCGCCCAGCGCCGGCGCGTCGAAAAGGCGATGGGGGAAAACGCACTGCGCGCCATCGTCGCCACCTCGACGCTCGACCTCGGCATCGACTGGGGCGATGTCGATCTGGTTGTGCATGTCGGTGCGCCGAAGGGGGCGAGCCGGCTGGCGCAGCGCATCGGCCGCGCCAACCACCGCATGGACGAGCCGTCCAAGGCGATCCTCATTCCCGCCAATCGCTTCGAGGTGCTGGAATGCCGGGCCGCCCTCGACGCCAACTATCTCGGCGCGCAGGACACGCCTCCCTTGATCGATGGCGGGCTCGATGTGCTGGCCCAGCATGTGCTCGGCTGCGCCTGCGGCGCGCCATTCCGTGCCGATGACCTGTTCGAGGAAGTGCGAACGGCTGCGCCCTATGTCAGCCTCGACCGGACGACATTCGACCGCGTCATCGATTTCGTCGCCACCGGCGGCTACGCGCTCAAGAATTACGAGCGCTACGCCCGCATACGCCTGAACAAGGATGGGTTCTGGCGGGTGTCCAATCCGCGCGTCGCCCAACAATACAGGTTGAATGTCGGCACCATCATCGAGGTGCCGGCGCTGAATGTGCGCTATATCAAGGCCGGCGGCAAAGGCGCGGCTTCGCGCGGCGGCCGGGTTCTCGGCAAGATCGAGGAGGCCTTCCTCGAAACGTTGACGCATGGCGACACCTTCATGTTCGCCGGCAAGGTGCTGCGCTTCGAAGGCATCCGCGAGAATGAATGCTTCGTGTCGAACGCGCCCGGCAGCGATGCCAAGGTGCCTTACTATGGCGGCGGCAAGTTCCCGCTTTCGACCTATCTCGCCGAACAGGTCCGCATCATGCTGGACGACCCGCAGCGATGGAAGAAGCTGCCCGAGCAGGTCGCCGACTGGCTGCGATTCCAGGCCGACAAATCGGTGCTGCCCAAACGCGATGACCTGCTGATCGAGACCTTTCCACGAGGCAACCGCCATTACCTGGTGGCTTATCCGTTCGAGGGCAGGCTGGCGCACCAGACGCTCGGCATGCTGCTCACCCGCCGTCTCGACAGGGCGGGAGCCAGGCCGCTCGGCTTTGTCGCCACCGACTATGCGCTGGCGATATGGTCATTGGGCGACATGGGCGCGATGTTCAAAGCAAGGAAGCCTTCGCTTGGCGCCCTTTTCGACCAGGATATGCTGGGCGATGACCTCGAAGCCTGGCTGGCCGACAGCTGGCTTCTCAAACGCACCTTCCGCAATTGCGCGCTGATTTCGGGGTTGATCGAGAAACGCCATCCGGGCCAGGAAAAGAGTGGTCGCCAGGTCACGGTCTCGACCGACCTGATCTATGACGTGCTGCGCAGCCATGAACCGGACCACATCCTGCTTCAGGCGACACGTGCCGATGCGGCCACCGGCCTGCTCGATGTCAGTAGACTTGCCGACATGCTCTCGCGCATCCAGGGTCGAATCGTGCATAAGGCACTCGAACAGATATCGCCGCTCGCCGTGCCGATCATGCTCGAGATCGGCAAGATGCCGGTCCATGGCGAAGCCGATGAAACGCTTTTGATGGATGCGGCGACTTTGGTCGAGGAGGCCATGGGGCCGGAAATGGCTGAGGAATGAATTTTTCGCTGGCGCGCACATCGCTGATTGCCGAGGCCGACCTTGTCGGCATATCAGGCGAGCGCGCCGTCTGCGACCCACGCGGCGTGCTTTATTTTCCGGATCTGCGGCTTCTGGCCGTGTCCGATCTGCATCTGGAAAAGGGTTCGTCGCTGGCACGCCGCGGCACGCTGATCCCGCCCTACGACACCGGCGCGACCTTGTTGCGGCTTCAGGCCGTGATATCAGATTACCAGCCGTCGATCGTCATCAGCCTGGGCGACAGCTTTCACGATGGCGGCGGCGCCCAGCGTATGCATGCAAGCTTCCGCGAGCGGCTGGAAGCGCTGATGGCAGGCCGAGACTGGTTCTGGGTCGCCGGCAACCATGACCCGGAAGCGCCAGCCGATCTGCCCGGCGAAACGGTGCGTGAACTTGCTATAGGCTCGCTGCTGTTCCGGCATGAGCCGTCGAAGCAGCGTGTCGAAGGCGAAATAGCGGGCCATCTGCATCCCTGCGCCCGCATAGTCCAGCAGGGACGCTCGGTGAGGCGGCGCTGCTTTGCCGGCGACGGCGGCCGCATGATCATGCCGGCCTTCGGCGCCTATACCGGTTCGCTCAACGTCCTCGACCACGCCTATGCCGGGCTGTTCCGGCTGGACACGCTGATGGCTTATATGCTGGGCGCCCAACGCATCTTTGCCATTTCCGGCTCGATGCTGCGGCCGGGCTAAACAGCCTTACCTGCCATAGTAGAGCGTAACCGTGTGCTTCGCCTCGGCGAAGAACAGCCAGCGCTCGACCAGCATGCCAGCGAACTGGATTGCAGCAGCAAGTATCGACAGCAACGCTGCCAGCGGCCCTGGCAGGGCGAACACAATGGCGAGCAGCCCCAAGGGCAACGCGAAGGCCAGAACCTGCGTGATCTGGCGCAGCCGCGCGCCATGCTTGCGTGCGATGCGGAACCCCATCTCCTTGAGCAGGTAATTCTCCTCGGTATGCGGCCATTCCAGCGACCGCACTGTACCGCCGGCCAACCCGGTTGCGGTGTTGGCGGTGGTCGCGATCTCCAATCGGTCGTTGTAGCGCCAGGTCGCCACTTTCCAGCCCCAGCCGAACAAGGTCAGCAGCAGGCAAGCCGCCAGCTGTACCTTCGAACCAAGCGCAAAGCCCTGCAGCAGCGCGTTCAGCAGCACGCTGCCGGTCATCGCCGAAAAGATGAGGTAGCCGGGCAGGGTGAAGCGGCTGTGCCACTGGGCGATCGGCTTCAGCGACGCATAGATCATGCCGGTGGTGCAGACGGTGACGACCGCGCCGATGGCAGCCAGAAATCCGGCGATGCCGACCCAGCCATCGATGCGGCCGAGAAACACCCAGCCGATGCCGAACAGCCCCGCCGGAATGAAGGTGATGACCGAGGCGACGCCTTCGCGCGACAGCCATGAACTGCGCCATTGCGAGAACGCCCGCCAGGCGCGTTCGGGACGGCCGAGGTGACCCGTTGAAGACAACAACCCGGCCACGATGAGACCGAGTGCCAGGCCCATGCCGACAAGGCCCAGCCAGAAATCAGGCGGGATGATCTGGAAGCCTCCGAACATGCCCAGCAGCGCCAGCAGGCCGTAGCCGGCGCCGGTGGCGGTGGTGAAGAAGACGACGGAGAAGGCTGGATGCATGGGTCAGTTCGAAAGCATGCGGTCGACCCAGCCGAGGAAACCGCCTTCGGCCCGCACCGGTTCCAATGCCGGCGCGGCCACCGATGCGGCGCGCGCGGTGTGGGCGCGCGGCGGCAAATATTTGTTGGTCGGGCGATAGCCGAGCTCGGGCATCAGGTCGACACCGCCGCGCTCCGCCACCAGTTGCGACACAGCCGACAGGGGATCGCCGAGGTCGCCGAAATGGCGGGCGCTGGTCGGGCAAGCGGCGACGCAGGCCGGTACGCGGTCCTCTTCGGCCAGATTGTCATTGTAGATGCGGTCGACGCACAGCGTGCACTTCTTCATCACCCCGACATCGGTGTCGAATTCGCGTGCGCCATAGGGACAGGCCCAGCTGCACAATTTGCAGCCGATGCACTTGTCCTCGTCGATCAGCACGATGCCGTCCGAGGCCCGCTTGTAGGACGCGCCGGTCGGGCAGACGGTAACGCAGGCCGGTGTCTCGCAATGCAGGCAGGAGCGCGGGAAGTTGACGGTGCGCCCGCCCATCTCGGTCGTGTGCTCGTAAGCGTGCACGCGGTTGAACCAAACGCCGTCGACATGGCCGCCATAGGGGTCGATGTCGGTCAGCGGCGCCATGTGGCCGCCGGTGTTCCATTCCTTGCAGGCGGTGACACAGGCCTGGCAGCCGACGCACGTATCGAGGTCGATGACGAGGCCGAGTTTCTTGTCGCTTTGGCTTGGCAGACAGGTCATTCAGTCGTCTCTCTTGCCCGGCGGAATTCGGCGCCGAAAGTCAGCCTGTCGGGCGAGGGTTCGAAATGCGGTGGCTGCTGGAAACGTTCGAATTGCGGCTCGGTGAAGCCGGCTTCTTCGGCCGCGCATTTGACGATGCGCACGCGTAAATCGAACCATGCCGCCTGGCCGGTCACAGGATCGGAGTTCGAATAGCGTTTGCCCTGAGCGTCAGCCGAGGTCTGGTCGCCGATGATATGGTTGAGCAGGAAGCCGCGGTTGCTCTCGGCCGCGTCGTCCTTCAGCCCCCAGCTGCCGCGCCTTTTGCCGATGGCGTTCCAGGTCCAGACCGTGCTTTCGTTGACCCCGTCGATCAGCTTGATCTGCCCCTTCACCCTGCCGTTGATGCTTTCGATCCACACCCAGTCGTCGTCGACAAGGCCGAGGCCAGCTGCCGTACGGTGATGCACGAACAGCCGGTTCTGGCTGGTGATCTGCCGCAGCCACGCATTCTGCGATCCCCAGGAATGGTACATGTGCATCGGCCGCTGCGTCAGCGCATGCAGGGGAAATTTTTCGAGGTCGACGACCGCTTCCTCGAAGGGCATGTACCAGAACGGAAGCGGGTCCATGTAGGTCTCGATGCGTTGGCGATCGGCCTCTGGCGGCAAGACGTGACCGTGCCCACGTGCGGCCAGGCGAAAACGCTGCAGCGGCTCGGAATAGAGCTGGAAGACGATCGGTTCCGCCTTGGGGATGAAGCCCATCTGCTCCGCGAAATCGAGATAGGAGCGGTTGGCCATCTTGTAATAGCGCTGGTCGTCGGCGAAATCGTGGTGCCAGAAGCCGCCATTGTCGATGTAGCGCTGCATCTGGTCCGGGTTGGCCTCGCCCCTGCCAGTCGACGTCCCGTCCTTGCCGCGCCAGCCGGCGAGCGGGCCGATGCCTGATGTGCGCTCATGGTTGACGATGTAGTCGGCGTAGTCGGCATATCTGGCCGAGCCATCGTCGTTGACGAAACCGGGCAGGCCGAGCCGCGCGCCGAGTTCGATCAGCACCGATTGGAACGGCCGGACGTCGCGGTCAGGTTCGACGACGGGATGGCGGATGGCGTCGCCCGGTCCGTCGGCATGGCTGATCGGCCGGTCGAGCAGGCTGATGCAGTCATGCCGCTCAAGATAGGTGGTGTCGGGCAGCACGAGGTCGGCGAACGGCACGGTCTCGGAATAATAGGCATCGGAATAGATGATGAAGGGGATCTTGTAGTTGCCCGCTTCGTCGCTGTCGGTCAGCATGGCGATGGTCTCGACGGTGTTCATCGAGGAATTCCACGCCATGTTCGACATGTACATCATCAGTGTATCGATCGGGTACGGGTCGCCGTCCCAGGCATTGCGGATGACGGTGTGCATCAGGCCGTGTGCCGCCAGCGGTGCGTCCCAGGAATAGGCCTTGTCGAGGCGAAGCGGCGTGCCGGCCTCATCGACCAGCAAATCGTCCGGCCCACAGACGAAACCGAGTGGCATGCCGTCAAGCGGCGTCATCGGCTTGACGGTCTTGCCGGCCGGCTTCGGTCCTGGCGGCGCGGAGCGGGGGTAGGGCGGCTTGAAACGGAAGCCGCCAGGGACATCCACAGTGCCCAGCAACACCTGGAGGAGATGGATGGCGCGGCAGGTGTGGAAGCCGTTCGAATGGGCCGAGATGCCGCGCATGGCGTGCATCGAGACAGGCCGCCCCTTGATCGTCTCGTGCCGGCGCCCGGCCCAATCGGTCCACGCGATCGGCAACTCGATCGTCTGTTCGAAGGCGACATGCGCAAGTTCGGCGGCGATCCTGCGGATCGTATCGGCGGCAATGCCGCAGCGCTCGGCGACCGCGTCCGGCGCATAGCTTGCATCGAGGTAGCGGTCGGCGATGAGCTGGAACACCGGGACGCAGCGGCGCCCGCCGATCGTGAAGCTGCCCGTCAGTGCCGGCTTCGCACTGGCATCGGTGGCGCCGACAGGCGTCTTCGCAACCCTGTCCCACGCCAGCGGATTTCCGTCGGCGTCGCGCACGAACAGCCCGTCATCGGCGGCACCCGGCTCCTGCACGACGAGAACATGGGCATTGGTGTAGCGCAGCAGATAATCGAGATCGACGCGGCCCGCCTTGAGCAATTCGTGGATGAGCGCGAACACGAACAGCCCATCGGTGCCGGGCCGAATGCCGATCCAGTCGTCTGCAATGGCATTGTAGCCGGTGCGGCACGGGTTGATCGAGACGACCTTGGCGCCGCGCGCCTTGAGTTTGCCGAGGCCGATCTTGATCGGGTTGGAATCGTGATCCTCGGCGACCCCGAACAGCATGAAATACCGGGTGTTGTCCCAGTCGGGCTCACCGAACTCCCAGAACGAACCGCCGATCGTATAGAGACCACCGGCCGCCATGTTGACCGAACAGAAGCCGCCATGGGCGGCAAAGTTCGGCGTGCCGAACTGGCTCGCCCACCAGCCGGTCAAGGATTGGGATTGATCGCGGCCGGTGAAGAAGGCCAGCTTCCTGGGGTCGGTCCGGCGGATGGCCGAGAGCCGTTCCGTCGCGATCGAAAACGCCTCTTCCCACTCGATCTCGCGGAACTCGCCGGAGCCGCGCGGCCCGCTGCGCAGCAAGGGCTTCTTCAGCCTTGCCGGACCGTAGTGCTGCATGATGCCGGAGCTGCCCTTGCCGCAGATCACGCCGCGATTGACCGGATGGTCCTTGTTGCCGTTGATGTAGCGGACCTTGCCATCCTTGATGTGCACGTCGATGCCGCAGCGGCAGGCGCACATGTAGCAGGTCGTCTTGGCGATGCTGTCGGAAACATCAGGCGAGGTGTCGACGCCGTCGCCTTCGTCAGGCGCCCGCGTGTCGGCAAGCGGGCGTTGCGATGGTGCCGAATTCGCGCCGCGCGGCGGTCCCTGCATCATGATCCGGTGGCGCCTGTACGGCCCATGGATTTGGCCCGCGTCTTCGGTCCGGGGCCGCGCATGTAATGCTCTTCCGGGTGGTAGCGATCGCCGGCCAGCCGCCGTCTTATGCCGCGGGTCCAATGCGCAAGCAGGGATCTGAACCGCCCGATCATTCTGCTCTCTGCGATCTCTCGGCGAATTTTTTCTAACTTCACGAGGAAACTTAGAATAAAGCTACCGATCCGTCTAATCAGTTGTTCTTGTAAATTCGATCGATATTGGTTCTTAATACAGGCATGACCCTGGACCAGTTGCGCATTTTCGTCGCCGTCGCCGAGCGCGGCCATATGACCAAGGCGGCGGAATTGCTGGGCATTTCGCAGTCGGCCGCATCGGCCGCCATCCGGGCGCTTGAAGAACAGCACGGCGTCCATCTGTTCAACCGCGTCGGCCGCAACATCGAGCTTGCCCAGACCGGCCACCGGTTCCTGCCCGAGGCCAAGGCCGTGCTCGAGCGGGCCGCCGCCGCGCGCAATGTGCTGGAGCATGTCTCGCAGACCGTCACCGGCAGCCTCTCGATCGCCGCCAGCCAGACTATCGCCAGCTACTGGCTGCCGCGCCGGCTGGCTTCCTTCCACGAAGCCTATCCGGCCGTCAGGCTGAGCGTCTCCATCGGCAACACCAGGCAGGTCGAGGCCAATGTCCTCGATGGCGCGGCGGATCTCGGCCTGGTGGAGGGGCGCACCGAGTCCGACATATTGCGCCGCACCAAGGTCGACGTCGACAGGCTGATCCTGGTGGTTGCCAGCGCGCATCCGGAGATCCCCGAAGTCGCGCCCGGCCGCCCTGACATCAAGGGCCTGCGCTGGATCATCCGTGAGGGCGGTTCCGGCACGCGCGAGGTGCTGGAGGATCTGGCGCGCCACGAAGGGATTTCGCTCGCCGACCTCCAGATATTCCTGGTGCTGCCGAGCAATGAAGCTATTCGCCAGGCCGTCGAGGCGGGGGCCGGCGCCACCATCATTTCCGAACTTGTCGTGGCACGCGCCGTGGCCGAAGGCAGTCTGAGGTCGGTGCCGCTCCAACTGCCGAAACGCGACTTCGCCATGATCACCCATCGCGATCGCCAGGCAAGCCTGGCCCAGATTGCGCTCAAGGCGCATCTGGGTACGTCGGATCAACGGCGAGGGTTCGCTGAGATTCAGGTCAGGCCGAGTCGAAAATGGCTGATGCCGAGAACCGGAGCGGAGCGTACTTAAAGTACGTGAGCACCGGAAGCGCAGGTATCAGCCATTTGCAGGCCGGCATCACCTGAATATCAATGGACCCGGTCAACCGAACTTTCGCTGCGCATCCAGCGCCAGGCCAAGTCCGACCGAGCCGAACATGTCGCCTTCGATGACGGATGCCTGCGGCACCAGCGACAGGATTTCTCGCCTTGCCAGCGGGATCGCGGTCGATCCGCCGGTCAGGAACACCGCGGTGATGTCGGATGGCTTCACCTCAGCGTCCCGGATGGTCTGCGCTACCGTCGCCGTGACCCGCTCGATGTCCCTGGCGATCGTGGCATCCAGCCCGTTGCGCGTGATTTCGGCCGCGAACTCCGCACCCGGCAGCTTCACCACGACCTCCGCGGATGACCTGTCGGTCAGCTCTATCTTGGCTTTTTCGACAAGTGCGGCCAGCGCGTGTCCATAGCGGTGTTCGACGATGTGGATGAAACGGTCGACCAGGTCGGCGCGCTCGGCCTCGTAGCGGATCTGGCGCAGATGCGTCATCGCCTTGGCGGTGTAGACCAGGTTGATGCGCTGCCATGTCGCGAGGTCGATGAAGTAGCTTGCCGGCAGATTGCGCTTGCCGTCCTTGGTCGGCGTCAAATAGCCGAGTTGCGGCATGACATGGGCGATGCTCAGCAGCCGGTCGAAATCCGTACCGCCGATATGGACGCCCCGGCTGGCCAGGATGTCGTCCTTGCGGTCGAGCGACCGGGAGCGCTGCGGCGAGACGCGCACGATCGAGAAGTCCGACGTGCCGCCGCCCATATCGATGATCAGCGCCAGTTCCTCGCATGTCACCTTTTGTTCGTAGTCGAGCGCCGCCGCGATCGGCTCGAACTGGAAAGCGATGTGCTTGAAGCCCTGGCCACGGGCGGCGTTCTCGAGTTCGCTTTGCGCCTTCGCGTCGGCCTCGGCATCGTCGTCGACGAATTGCACCGGCCGGCCAAGAACGACGGTCTCGACCGTATCGCCGGCATCTGCTTCCAGCCTCATCTTGAGATGTCCGAGGAACATGCCGACGATGTCCATGAAGCCGATCGACCGCGATTTGATGCGGGTCTTTTCATGGGCCAGCGAACTGCCGAGCACGCTCTTCAGCGAACGCATCAGCCGGCCTTCGATGCTGTCGGTGTAGTTGGCGATGGCGTGACGGCCAAAGCAGGTGCGGTTGTCCTCGAAGTTGAAGAACACGGCACTGGGCAGTGTCACCTGGCCGTCCTCCAGGGCGACGAGGCGCGGCTGCCCGTTGCGGACCACGCCAACGGTGGAGTTCGAAGTGCCGAAGTCGATGCCGCCGAAGGCTGGTCGCATGACAAGTTCCTGTATTTGTCGTCGGCGAGCCGACAGGCGCCGAGAAATCGCGCGCTGCCCGGGGACGGGCTGCGCTGCCGAACCGAATTGTTTGTGTCTGCCATTTGGCTGGGGAGCGCGGTCTACCGCATGCCCCGGTAAAGGGAAACCACTTTTCGGGAAAAGTTCTGAAGTGCGTCGCGTTTGAGTGGATTCACGCGACGCACTTCAGGTCTTGATTCGATGCATGTCGCTCGCCCAAAAGCGGGGCCACCTTTGGGCGACATGCATTAATCCCGCCGGAAGATCAGCCTTCCAAGCCAGCCGGTCAGCATGGCCAGCGATATCGCGAAGACGCCATAGAGGAACGAATAATTGTGGGCGATACGGAAGATCGACTGTTCAAAACCGGATTTGCGGATTTCGAGCTGGGCCGAGCTTTCCTTGATGAACAGGCCGCTCTTGAACAGGAACGCGCGGGCTTTATGGGTTCCAACTGGCACATTTGGCGCCAGCCTCACTGTGGCGCGGAACAGGTTCTGCGACAGGAATTGCACGCCGCCGACATTCTCGCTGTAGAGGCCGGTCGCCGACTTGCGCTCCCGCAGTGCGGCCGTGAATTCCTCGATCGTCGCCGGGCTGTCGCCGGCATCGGCGGGCTGCATGTAGAGGTTGGAGGCGCCGAGCGACAGCTGCTTGTAGCTGTTGGGTTCGGTGATGTCCTGCAGCGGCCGCGTCGTCGCCACCGAATAGGAGACCGGCACGTTCTCGAAGGTCTCGGAATCCAGATTGACCCAGACGCCTAGCACCCTGTCCTTGCGGCGCACCACCACCGGTTTGGGCGGACCTTCGAGCACGACGATGACGTCGTAGCGGCCTTGGCGCGCGACAAGTGGATCCGGGTTTTCCAGCGAACCGAAAATGGTCAGGTCGGCCCCGGAAAAGCCGGCGGTGATCGAGACATTATCGGTGGAGAGACCGATCTGGATGCCTTCGGTCAGCGGAACCTGTGCCTTCGCCGGCACGGCGGCCGCAAGCAGCGTCAGGAGAATGGCGGTTGCGAATGTGTTGCGAGCCTTCATCAGTTGAGGCCCGCGGCAGACAGCGAATAGAGGTTGGGCGGGGTGACGAAAAGATCGATCGCCAATCGTATCGCCACCGCCAGCACCAGCAGCGCCAGCAAGGCCCTGAGTTGCTCGCCGCGCAGCCGCTGGCCTGCCTTGGCGCCGTACTGCGCACCGGCGACGCCGCCCGCCATCAGCAGGAAGGCCAGCACGACGTCGACCGTCTGGTTGGTGGTGGCGTGGACCAGCGTCGTATAGGCGGAGGTGAAGATGATCTGGAACAGCGAGGTGCCGATGACGACGTTGGTCGGCACTTTCAGCAGATAGATCAGTGCCGGCACCATGATGAAGCCGCCGCCGACGCCCATGATCGACGACAGGAAGCCGATGCCGGCGCCAAGTCCAAGGACGGGGATGACGCTGACGAACAGTTTTGAGGCCCTGAAGCGCATCTTCAGCGGCAAGCGGTGGATCCAGTTGTGCTGACCGGATTTCTTCAGCACCGGCGCCGCACCGCTGCGCGTGGCGCGCAGCGCATTGACGCTTTCGACCAGCATCAGTCCGCCGACGGTGCCGAGCAGCACGACGTAGAGCAGCGAGATGAACAGGTCGAGCTGGCCGAGGCGGCGCAGGAAGGCGAAGACGAAGATGCCGCCGGTGGAACCGACAATGCCGCCGGCCAGCAATACCCCGCCGAGCTTGAAGTCGAGCGTCCCTCGCTTCATGTGCGAAAGGACGCCGGAGACGGAGGAGGCGATGACCTGGTTGGCGCCCGTGGCGACCGCGATCGCCGGGGGGATGTTGTAGAAGATCAGCAGCGGCGTGATGAGGAAGCCGCCGCCGACGCCGAACATGCCCGACAGGAAACCCACCGCCGCGCCCATGGCCAGCAGGACGAAGATATTGACGGAAATTTCCGCGATCGGGAGATAGATGCCCACCCGTCAGTCTCGATCAGTTCTGCCTGTCGGCGAATGCAACCGTTGCGGGCATCTTGACCCGACAAGCCAATTCGTTCTTGCCCCGGAGGTGCTGCGAAGTCAAACCGCGCTACGCCGCCGAAACAAAAAACATCTCAATCAGTTAACAGGCGAATGTGTGGCAAGGGCGTCGTGGAAACGACGCCTCTGCCGTTATTTGCGCGCCAGCAGCGCCTTGACCAGTTTTTCATCGACTTCGCCGGTCGCCGGCATCTTGTTGTCGGTCTGGAAAGCCATGATCGCGGTCTTCGTCTTCTGGCCCATCTTGCCGTCGGCGCCGCCGGCGTCGTAGCCGTTCTTGTTGAGAATGCGCTGGATGTTCTGGACGGCCTTCTTCATGTCGATGCTGGCTGTCGTCTGCGGCGCGCCGTCCTGCCAGGATTCGGGAATGTCGGCCGAATTGGCCGCCGCATCCAGCGGCTTGGCCTTCCACAGTTCGGTCGCGGCGCGGGCGCGTTCGAGCTGCTCTGGCCGCAGCGCATTGGCGATCTCGTCACGCTTGGCAGCGGCATCCTTGTCGCCGGTCTTGGCGACGAGCGCGAACCATTTGTAGGATTCCTCGAGGTTCTGCTTCATGCCGACGCCCTTGGCGGCGAGGATGCCGAGATTGAACTGGCTGTCCTTGACGCCGACGTCGGCGGCCGCCTGGAACCAGTGCGCGGCCGATTCATTGTCGGTCACGCCGTCTGCCGCCATGGCGAACAAGACGGCCAGATTGTGCATGCCGCTGGCGTTGCCCTGTGCTGCGGAAAGCTGGTACCAGGTCTTCGCCTTCTTGATGTCGCGCGCGACGCCGATGCCCTTTTCGTAGAAGTTTCCGATGCGGTATTCGGCCGGCGCGAAGCCGAGTTCCGCCGATTTCTCGTACCATTTGGCCGCTGCCGCCATGTCTTCCTTGACGCCGCGCGACTCGGCATAGCGCGAGCCGATCTCGAACAGCGCCTTGGCGTCGCCGCTGGCGGCGGCATCACGCAAGGCGGCAGGGCCGGCGTCAGCGGGAATGTCGAACTTTGCCGTCGTCGCCGGCGAAGCGTCCGCTGGCGGAACCGCGCCCGTGGTGTCCTTAGCGGCGGTCGGCTCAGTCGCCATAGGCTGCGCGTCGGTGTCGGCGGCTTCCGCGGCGACCGGAACGGTCGAGGCCGGCGCAGCCGAGGCTGTCGTCCCGGACATCGCCGGGTTCGCATCGGCCGATGTAATCGAGGCGACGGGCGCGGGAACCGGCTCTGCGGTCGGCGCGGCATCCATCGGCGGCTCGGCGCCTGGCGGCGTGGCAATCATGCTTTGCGCGGCCATGTCGTCCTTGGTTGCCGGTGCGGACGGCTCGGCCTGCCTGACGGTGTGGTCAGGCGCACTTTCCACTGCCGCGGGCTGCGCGTCCATCTTAGGTTGGCCGGCGGCATCGAGCGAGGCGGTCTGCACCGGCTGCGAGGCGACGATCGGCGCAACATCGTTGCTCGCCACCTGGGCCGGATCGGCGAAGAAGGCCTTGCCCAGTTGCAGGGCGCCCAGTGCCAGCAGGATCGCGGTTGTCCCCATCAGGATCGGTTTGCGCCGTGCCTTGAGCAGGTCGCCGATCCGCAGTGCCTTCACCGGTCCGGTCACCGTCGACTGGCGCTTCAGCGCATCGGCCTCGGCGGCCGCGGCCTGGGCCGCGCGCCGGGCAGCGGCGATGAAATCCGACTTCGCGGCGTCGGTGTCGCTGGGCTTGGCAGGCTGGCCGCGCTCGTCGCGCACGCGCTTCATGATGGCGTTGAGGTCAGGTGCGCCGGAACCGGGCTCCAGCGGCCGGTTGGCCATTTTCGGATCGAGCGGTTCGTCGAGATCGACGCTCGGGATCGGGGCAGTCGGCGCAGAGCCGGCCAGTGGCGGGATGTCCGCCTCCTTCTTGCCCTTAAAGGCGCGGGCCAGTCCGCCGAACATCGACCTACGGCCGCCCGCCTGTTCGTTCTTCTCGACAATTGTGTCGGAGCCGAGAGCAGCCATGGCCGCAGCCGCTGCGGCTTCGGCCGGCGTGCGCGTTCCCATACCCAGGCCGCCCAGATCGCTACGAGCACCCGGCTCGTTGCGCAGGATGGCGGCGGCACGGCCATCGAGATCGGCCAAGTCCCCAGTCAATGGCAGGGGCTGATCGATATCCATCGATGGCGCGTCCACGGCCATCTTGGGTCGCCGCACGCCGCGCCAGTTGCTCGGCTCGACCGGTGCCGCATCCAGCAATTCGCTCATCGCCTCGACCGGCTCGCCGGGTTCGAGCGAACCCAGCCGGTCGACGATCTTGAGCAACGTGTCGTGGATGGCCTCGAACGTTCTCGAAT
>NZ_RZQY01000370.1:0-5823 GCF_003998575.1 Mesorhizobium sp. M7A.F.Ca.CA.001.10.2.1
GATTGAGGAAGTCGAAGCGGAACCGGCCAAGCACGTTTGCCGGATCGATGCCGGTGGCTGCCTGGTAATTTTGCGAGAGCCAGGAGAAGCGCAGTTCGGCGTCGGTCTCCCAGACCCAGTCGGAACCGGCTTCGACGAGTTGGCGAAGCGCATCGTTCGAATCCATGCAAGAGGCGGACGATGATGCATCGTCGCCATGCGCTGTGGATCTGCGAGGCGCGCGCTTGCCGCGCGCGCTGATTGTTTCGTTCGCTTCCGCCATGCCGTCCCCACCCCGAAAACCAAGGCCGAACCCTCCTCCGCGGTTCGTCGGCAAAATGTGCCCGAGAAGCATTAAGGATCCGCTAACCTTAACGGTCAGTTAGCTTCATTCCGCCCGGTTGTCGGCGGGGTCGAACCCGCTATATAAGCAACGGCAGGGGTATTGCTGATGCTTGGACGGATTGTGCCTTTTTTCATGGGGCTGGCGCTGCTTTTCGGCGGCGGTTGCTCGCGCAGTTATGACGGCACGGTCGTCATCCCGAGGCCGCTCGATGTCCGGCGCTTCTGGGACCGGCCGCCACCGAATGTCGACTACGGCCAATCCGAGGTCGAAAACGGCGCTTTTCCGGTGGCGCCGCAGCCGCCCCGGCGTTTTTCCGAGCGCAAGGTAAGCCATGCCGCACCGAAACGGCACCAGACGAGGTTGCCTGCGTCGGCGTCCCTATCGGCGCCGGCGAAGTCGCTGACCTGCAGGAACGTCAGCGAGCCTGGCAAGAGAGCTCGCATGGTCTGCGATTAGATTGGAGCTTGGTCCTAAAAGCGGGATTCGGTCAAAAAACACGATCCGCGGATAGCTCGGCGAACGGGCTTTCACAGGGAAGCAGCGCCTTTTTTCGGCTCCTTCGCTCCGAGCTTGTCGAGTGCAAGACGAACCTGACGCAGATCTTCCTGCCAACCGTCATCGTCGTCCATTGGACCCTCCGAGGCAGCCCGCTGCAACCCACGCGCCTCGGATTCGATCTCGCGCAGTTCGGCGATTTTCTGTTCGGTGGTCAGCGAGTCGTCTTCGACGATCTCCAGCACCCGCATTTCCCTGAACGTAGCCATGGCGTTCCTCCCGGCTGATGTCGATCACAACGCCGTGAGCGCCCCTCTGTTCCAGACGGATCGCGCAGCCGCATAGCAGCAGGCACGCCGCCGCCGGTGATCGCAAATCGGGGAAGACCGGCGATCATTCGGCCGGGAAAAATGCCGGGCCGACCAAGCGCACCGGCCGCTCGCCGGCCTCGATCGAAAGGTGCTGGGCGGCACCTGGGGCTTCGGCATCGATCCCGGGGACGGCCGCAACCGTGCCGAGATCCGGCTTCGCCGTCGGCAACGGAATAATGGCGTTGCGCATGTTGGCGGGCGTCACGGTCCTGGCTCGCAGTTCGGTGACCCGCTGGTAGTAGCGCTTGACGTCGCATGCCTTGAAATTCGCATCATCGCGATATCTGAAGGCTGCCGGCAGCTCGGTATAGGGTTTGCGCGTGTCGAGCGCGGTCATCTGGTCGGTTTCGAGGCTGGCGTCGTTCAACGTGTAGAGGTCGACGCCGGGGTCATCGCAGATGTAACGGCATTGATCGACCGTCTCCTTCAGATCGCCGCTGGCGGCGAATTGCGACTTTGGCGCCGGGAAGAAATATCCGTCCGACAGACGCACGCAAAACAGCATCGCATTGCCGGCGAACGTGGTGCTCGCCGATTGGGTGCTGGGCGCGGCGCGCACAGGCCGTTGCTTTGCCGAAGGCGCACAGCCAAGCGCGACGAGGCGCGCCTGCAGGCCCGCTGTGTCGCGGCCCGAATTCCCAGCGGCAGCAATCCGGCGCTGCACATCCGAGCGGCTCCTGGCGAGATCGGCGCAAGCGTTGAAGAGACCACCAAGCGAACTCTTCGCCGTGCACTGGCGCTGTCTCTCGATAGTCTGGATGGCTGCAAGTTGCCGGCGCAACTGGGCAAGCTCCGGGCTCGCCCCGCCGCTGCGGCCAGCCGAAAGCAACTGGCTTCTGATCGCGCCGCAGCTGTCCGCGTAGGACGAAAGCGTACCGAACAAAACTGCCGCCAGCGAAATAAATGCGATCACCATGGAAGGCCAGAAACGGATCATCGGGACAACTTGGTCCTTTTTGCGGAGAACCCGGAATTTAGAGTTCATGACTTCAGCAAGCTTCGGCTACATGAGTAGTTCCTAATAATCTAAAGAATTTCGACATGAATGACCTATTGTCTATTGCACTACGTCACCTCATGTAAATTCGATATTACATTTTTATTTCAAGATTGAGACGAAACTCGAAAGAAAGCGCAAGCCGACCATCGCCGAGGACCTGCAGCGCGACGGACCGAGATCAATGCGCCATTATCGCCATGCGTTCGAAACCTTTGCCCGGTCTTCCGCGTTGAAGGACCAAAAGGAGAACGCAGATGTCGATCCACTTCACCGTCTCCGACCTGACAAGAAACCTGTTTCACTCGCTGGGGCTGGACCAGCGCGCGCCAAGGCCACTCAATCCCGAGCAAAGCCTGTTGCTGGAATGCTATCTGGCCGGCCAGGTTCCTGAATCAGCCTGGAGCGACTACGTCTTCGAGACGCCCGATCTTGCCCGGCATGCCGAGGCCAGGCGCAGTCACCACTGACCCGACAACGAGGCTTACTTGGGAGAGGCGAATTGCAACGTAAACACGTTGCCAGCGATCCCTTGCGCCAGCTTCGCCGAGAAAGTCAGGGGCAGGCAATTCCGCAGGGCCGCTGTCGCGGCATCGACAAATGTTTTTTTCGCCTTGGCATCGCCATTCACCTTGATGGCCGTCGGCCTCGGCGGGCCGATCAGCGTCCCATCCCGCTTGAAGCTGAAGCTCAAGGTGACGCTGGCGGTCCCGGCGTCCGCCGGCGGTGTCCAGCATGCCTGGATCGCTGCCCCGACATCGTCCATCGTGTTGAGTTCGGCTGCACTCGAAGCATGGACAACGGCCGCCAGCATCACGCCCGCAACCGCAATCCGTCTCGCAACGCTTTTCATCGCCAGCCCTCGTCTCATGCCTGACCGACAATCCATGCCGGACTGCCGAGATGGATGGTAGGGCCAACGCCGGCAATGACAATATCTCTCGAAAAAAGTTGACGCCAAAAAAGCGACACTGGACGAGGCCTGCGTGCCAGATCGCACTTGGCGATGGCGTGCAAAAGCAAAAGGCCGGCATTGCGCCGACCTTTCCTATCGCTACGACGTTCTGCGCCAGTACATCCGTGGTCGCGGGCCGAAAGCGAATTGCCTGCAGTAGACAGGGCTTTGGTTAACGTATCCTTAACCTCAGGCCTTGGCCTGCGACTTCACATGGGCGATGTAGCCGCGCACATCGCCGGCCGGCTCGCTATAGGCCTTGCCGAGCGTCTTCTCGATCGCCGCCACATAGTCCTTCGCCCACTTGGGCAAGGCATAGTCGACGACGGCCAGGAATTCGAGCGTCGCCGCCAGGCGGATATCGGCGATCGAAGGATGCTTGCCGCCGATGAACGGCTTGCCGTCCCTGAAGAAGCTGTGAAACACTTCGAGCGGCTCGGCGATCGCCGCCATCGCCGCCTTCTGGGCCTCCGACTTCCTGTCGGGGTGCGCGTCGCTGTGGCCGACCTCGCCGGCATATTGTGGGAAGCCGAGCGCCGGATAGGTGGCGCGCGCCACATAAGGGTAGAGCGTACCGATCAGGTAGAACATGGCACTGTCGACCATCGCCCGCTTGGCCGGCGCCTTCGGATAGAATTTCTCCAGCCCGTGCTTGTTGGCGAGATACTGCATGATGGCGCAGCTTTCCCACAACACGCCTCTAGGGAGGCCCTTGTCCTCGATCATCGGTGTCAAATGGGCGGGATTTCGCGCCATGAACTCCGGCGAACGGGTGTGGCCCCAGGCATCGGTCTCGGCATGGTCGAAACCGGCCGCGCGCGCAAACACCCGCACGGTCATGTTGTTGACGCTGGGCTTCAGCATGCTGAGCTTCAACGCCGGCTTCTTGGCCGGCTTGGCCTTGGGCGCGGCTTTTGCCGTCGCCTTCACCGCAGGCTTGGCGGCCGCCTTGGCTTCTGGCTTTGCCGCAGCTTTCGCGGCCGGCTTGGCGGCAGCTTTGGCCGCGGATTTCCCGGCAGTCTTCGTCGCTGTCTTGGCCATCTTGTTCCTCCCTCTGGTCTGTTCAGTATGGGTTCTTCGGCGCCCGATCGTCCGACAAGGTGGCGCGGGAACGTTCGACGAGCGCCTGGATCGCATCGGCGAGATGCACTTCGGCGATGTTGTAGTCGCCGCGCGCGACCCGCAGCCTGTGCGCTTCCATCAGCACATCGGCGTGGGTGAAGCCCGCTGGCGGTTCGAAGCGGTAGGACGCCAGTTCGATCAGCAGGCCGAGCGGATCCTCGAAATAGATCGAATCCATGAAACCGCGATCCTTGACGCCGCTGTGCTTGATGCCGCGCTCGTCAAGCCGGGAGACCGCCTGCAGGAAGGTGACGCGCGACACCGAAAAGGCGATGTGGTGGACACAGCCCGGATCGGTCGGCGTGCGCCGCTTCTCCGGTGTGCGGCTCTCGTCGGTGAAGATGGTGATCAGCCGGCCGTCGCCGGGATCGAAATAGAGATGGCTTTCCCTCGGCTTGTCGAGGTTGGGCTGTTCGAAGATGAACGGCATGCCGAGCACGCCTTCCCAGAAATCGATAGAGGTCTGGCGCCCGGCGCCGACCAGCGTGATGTGGTGGACGCCCTGAGATTGCAGCTTCTGCATTGGCCTTCCTCCCCACGGCATCAACTGGTCGGCGAATCTGCCCGGCATCCGGCGTTCTGTGCGCCGCTGGAACCGTGCCTCAGGATCCGTGACGTGATGCTAATGCAAACAGCCCCACGGCGCCAGAAGCGACGAACGCAGCGACGCAACGGATAAGCCGGATGATTGAGAGTGCGCCGTCCGCATTTCCGATGCCGGACATCGGAAGGGCGTACACGTTACGCTTTTGGAGGCTGAGGGTCGACGATCCGGCCGACGGCCGACCGAATTGAGGTACCGACTTACGAGCCGCTGCTGTTGACCGTAGTGCCGACGTTCGTGAAGATCCCGTTGAGCGAATTGCCAACCGCCCCGGCGCCGGTGATGATCGCGAGCGCGATAAGAGCCGCGATCAAGCCATACTCGATCGCGGTCGCGCCAGACTCGTCCCAAGCGAAACGGCAGGCTATTTTCTTCATGTCAACCTCCTACAGCTAATAAAGCGACAACTAATATATCGCCGTGAGTTGCGGGGGCGTTAAGGTTCTCGGTTTCGGGTCCGTTAACGTTTACCAGACGAATGAAATGAAGGCCTGAGTGGTTGGTGCCACTGGGATTTTCAAGGCTGCGGCTACCTGTGCAGATCTGGTTTCCCAAACGCCACAGTATCGAGGTCGTCGACTTCAGAACGAAATCGACGGCATCCTGCAAATTTGTCGAAAAACTTGGTACGCCCAAGGGGAATCGAACCCCTGTTCCCGCCGTGAGAGGGCGGTGTCCTGACCGCTAGACGATGGGCGCGTTCAAGAACCGGCGATATAGGCTGAGCGCTGGGAAAAAGCAACTGGGGTTAGGCCGCTTTCCCTTGCCGGGGAAAAGCCGGCCGTCAGCCTATCGTTTTGGTTCGATCAGATCCCAGAGATTCCCATGCAGATCGGCGAAAACCGCCACCGTGCCATAGGGCTCGAAGCGCGGTGCTTCGCGGAATTCGACGCCCTTCTCCAGCATCGCCGCATGGTCGCGGGCAAAGTCGTCGGTTTCCAGGAACAGGAAGAC
>NZ_RZQY01000371.1:0-5807 GCF_003998575.1 Mesorhizobium sp. M7A.F.Ca.CA.001.10.2.1
GGGCCGGCATGGTGATGTTGATTGGCATTTTGTCCTCCCGCCCGGTTCAGCGATACGTGACGGCTTTGACCGCCTCGATGACTTCGCCGACATTCGGCAACGCCAGCTTCTCGAGGTTCGCCGCATAAGGCATCGGCACATCCTTGCCGGCGATGGTGATGACCGGCGCGTCAAGAAAATCGAAGGCGCGCTGCGACACCTGGTTGGCGATATGGTCGCCGACCGAGTTCTGCGGATAACCTTCCTCCACCACCACCAGGCGGTTGGTCTTCTTGACCGAGGCGATGATGGTGTCGAGATCGAGCGGCCGGATCGTGCGCAAGTCGATGATCTCGGCATCGATGCCAAGGCCACGCAGTTCCGCTTCAGCCTTGACCGCATAGGTCATGCCGATGCCGAAGGAGACGATGGTGACGTCCTTGCCTGATTTATGGATGCGCGCCTTGCCGATCGGCAGCACGAAATCGTCGAGCTTCGGTACGTCGAAGGACTGACCGTAGAGGATTTCATTCTCGAGGAAGATGATCGGATTGGGATCGCGGATCGCAGCCTTCAACAAGCCCTTGGCGTCAGCGGCGGTGTAGGGCATCACCACTTTCAGGCCCGGAATGTGGCTGTACCAGGCGGCATAGCACTGCGAGTGCTGAGCGGCGACGCGTGCGGCGGCACCGTTCGGTCCACGGAACACGATCGGCGCGCCCATCTGGCCGCCGGACATATAGAGCGTCTTGGCGGCCGAGTTGATGATCTGGTCGATCGCCTGCATGGCGAAGTTGAAGGTCATGAACTCGACGATCGGCTTCAGGCCGGCCATCGCCGCACCCACGCCAACGCCGGCAAAGCCATGCTCGGTGATCGGCGTGTCGACGACGCGCCGCGGCCCGAATTCCTGCAGCAGGCCTTGCGTGATCTTGTAGGCGCCCTGGTATTCGGCAACCTCCTCGCCCATGACGAAGACATCGCCGTCGCGGCGCATTTCCTCGGCCATCGCATCGCGCAGCGCTTCGCGCACCGTGGTCGAGACCATTTCCGTGCCGGCCGGAATGTCCGGATCGGCGGCGATTTCCGACTTCGGAGCAGCAGCCACCGGCGCAGCCGGCTTTGCGGCCTCCGCCTTATCCTCTGCCGCCGCCGGAGCCTCTGCCTTTGCAGGCGCTTCCGCCTTGGCGGGCGCCGCGGCCTTGCCGATATCCCCGGCACTTTCGCCGTCCTGTAGCAGCACGGCGATCGGTGTGTTGACCTTGACGCCTTCGGTACCGGCGGCGATCAGGATCTTGCCCAGCGTGCCTTCGTCAACGGCTTCGACTTCCATCGTCGCCTTGTCGGTCTCGATCTCGGCGATGACGTCGCCGGCGACGACTTTGTCGCCCTCGTTCTTCAACCACTTCGAAAGATTGCCCTCTTCCATGGTCGGCGAGAGAGCGGGCATGAGAATTTCGATCGGCATGTCCTTGCCCTCCCGTTACAATACGATATCGGTCCAGAGCTCGGACGGATCCGGCTCCGCGTCGTTCTGGGCAAATTCGGCGGCATCCGCGACAATGTCGCGGACCTCCTTGTCGATGGTCTTGAGCTCGTCCTCGGTCGCCCACTTCTTTTCCATCAGCCGTGCCTTGACCTGCTCGATCGGATCATGGTCCGAGCGCATCTTCTGCACTTCTTCCTTCGAGCGGTATTTCGCCGGGTCGGACATCGAGTGACCGCGATAGCGGTAGGTCTGCATTTCGAGAATGATCGGCCCGTTGCCGGCGCGGCACCATTCGGTCGCCTGGTCGCCGGCGGCCTTGACGGCGCGGACATCCATGCCGTCGACCTGGATGCCGGGAATCTTGAACGAGGCGCCACGGTGCGAAAAATTGGTTTCCGCCGAAGAGCGCGACACCGAGGTGCCCATGGCATAGCGGTTGTTCTCGATGATGTAGATCACCGGCAGCTTCCACAGCGAGGCCATGTTGAAGCTTTCATAGACCTGGCCCTGGTTGGCCGCGCCATCGCCGAAATAGGTCAGCGAAACATTGTTGTTGTCGCGGTAGCGGTTGGCGAAGGCCAAGCCCGTGCCGAGCGACACCTGCGCGCCGACGATGCCGTGGCCGCCGTAAAAGTGCTTATCCTTTGAGAACATGTGCATGGAGCCGCCCTTGCCCCGGGACAGGCCGCCCCGACGCCCGGTCAACTCGGCCATGACGCCGCGCGGCGACAGTTCCATCGCCAGCATGTGGCCGTGGTCGCGATAGGCGGTGATCATCTGATCGCCATCGATCAGTGCCATCTTCATGCCGGTGACGACCGCTTCCTGGCCGATATAGAGGTGGCAGAAGCCGCCGATGAAACCCATGCCGTAAAGCTGGCCGGCCTTTTCCTCGAAACGACGGATGAGCAGCATGTGCCGGTAAGCGGCAAGCTCTTCGTCCTTGGTGAATTCGGCAGGCTTGGGGGCCGAAAGCCCCGATTTGCCGTCGGATTTGGATTTGGCAGGCGCTTTTCTGGCGGCGGTGGCCATGCATCACTCCCTGTTGGCGTCTCTTTGTGGACATTAGAGCAGATGAAATCTGCTCTGGGGAGATCAGCTCTTCCCCACCGATTTAAGGGAGGCTAACACGCGTCAAAGCGTTGCGCCATGCCGAATTTGCATAGCTGGCATGCGCCTAAGCGATTAAAATCATTGAAAATATTGATGATTAACTTGAAATCAGTTATTTCGACGAGGTCGGCAACATAATGGTGATTTCGTCAGCCTGGGACAGATTGAGCGCCTTGCGTGCCTGCTCATCGAGCATGTCCTTTTCGAGCGTGCCTTCATGCATCAACCGAACGCGGCGCTCGAGTTCCATGCGGCGCGCCTTGATCACATCGAGCTGGCCTTGCAGCGCCACCGTCTGGGCTTCCAGCTGATATTTCGAATAGATGCCGAATTCGCCGTGATAGGCGTGAAAGCCGAAATAGGCCAGGAACGCCACGCAAAGCGAGGGAATGATCAGTCGGCCGGTGTTTCTCTGCTTGTGCTGACGCGTCCACATGATCCAAATCCTCGCGGCCGCGAACTCAGGCGGCTCACGATCTTTTTCGCCCGATTGTGCTTAACGGACGGTTACGGGTGTCCTGTTGGGCGGCGTCGAAACAAAAAAGGGCGGGAATGCTCCCGCCCTTTTGTCCGGTATCGATGAGCCGGTGTTTCTGGATCAGCCCTTGACCACCGACTTGCCGGCATAGCTTGCCTGCTTGCCGAGTTCTTCCTCGATGCGGATCAGCTGGTTGTACTTGGCCATGCGGTCGGAGCGCGACAGCGAGCCTGTCTTGATCTGTCCGCAATTGGTGGCAACCGCGAGATCGGCGATGGTCGAATCCTCGGTTTCGCCCGAGCGGTGCGACATGACGGCAGTGTAGCCGGCCTTGTGCGCGGTCTCTACGGCGTCGAGCGTTTCCGTCAGCGAGCCGATCTGGTTGACCTTGACGAGGATCGAATTGGCAACGCCCATGCGGATGCCGTCGCGCAGCCGCGCCGTATTGGTGACGAACAGGTCGTCGCCGACCAGCTGCGTCTTTTTGCCGATCAGGTCGGTCAGGTACTTCCAGCCTTCCCAGTCGTCCTCGGCCAAGCCGTCCTCGATCGAGATGATCGGATAGTCGGCGGCAAGCTTGGCCAGGTATTTGGCCTGGGCCTTGGGATCGCGCGTCTTCTTCTCGCCCTCATAGACGTAGTTGCCGTCCTTGAAGAACTCGGTCGCGGCGCAATCGAGGCCGAGCGCGATCTCGTCGCCCGGCTTGAAGCCAGCCTGCTCGATCGATTCCATGATGAAATCGAGCGCCACCGGCGCGCTTTTCAGGTTCGGGGCGAAGCCGCCCTCGTCGCCGACATTGGTGTTGTGGCCGGCGTCTTTCAGTTTCTTGCGCAGCGTATGGAAGATTTCCGAACCCCAGCGGACACCTTCGCGCAGCGTCGGCGCGCCGATCGGCAGGATCATGAATTCCTGGAAGTCGATCGGGTTGTCGGCATGCGCGCCGCCATTGATGATGTTCATCATCGGTACCGGCAGGAGATGCGCCTTGGTGCCACCGACATAACGGTACAGCGGCAGACCGGCGGCATCGGCGGCCGCCTTGGCCACCGCCAGCGACACACCGAGAATGGCGTTGGCGCCAAGCCGGCTCTTGTTGGGCGTGCCGTCAAGCTCGATCATGGTCTGGTCGATATGGATCTGGTTTTCGGCTTCCATGCCGCCGATGGCCTCGAACAGCTCGCCGTTCACCGCTTCGACGGCCCTGAGCACGCCCTTGCCGAGATAGCGGGCGCCACCGTCGCGCAGTTCGACGGCCTCGTGGGCGCCGGTCGAAGCACCCGACGGCACCGCCGCGCGGCCCATCGAGCCGTCTTCGAGAATGACATCGACCTCGACGGTCGGATTTCCACGGCTGTCCAGGATTTCACGCCCGACAATGTCGATGATGGCGGTCATTTGCGATGTCCTCGATTGATCTGAAGAATGCCGCACGTCTTAGCCAAAGTGCTGCAAAAGGCAATCGGCCGGCCGGCAATTATTGCCGCGGCATCAGCCTCTGAACGATTCACGAAGCGCAAATCGCTGTCATCATAAGTCATGCACGGTCGGCTGACTTCCGGTTAAGGTGCAGCGCGCGGGGCGAAACAGGAGGAGTTTCGCCATGTCCCAGTTGAGTGGTATCGTGAGTCTGTTCCTGATCGCGGCGGCATTCCTGACGTCGTGCGACAATCAGCAGTCGCCGCCGAAGGCGATGGCCCCCTTACACGTCAGCGAATAAGCCAGAATACAAAGCGGCCCCGTCTCTCGACGGGGCCGCTTTGTCGTTGCTGTCAATGCCAGTAAGGCGTGACCTTGTAGTAATTGTAAGATTCGTCGCGCGCCGCCTCGCCATCCGCCCCGCTCAATTCGTTGATCGAATAGGCAGGCGCCGCCCTGAGTTGTTCCTTGGAAAACGGCACGACATAGCCACCCTTGTCCTCATCATAGTCGAGGCTCGCCCACGGAATGGCGTGATATTTTTCGCCAATGCCGAGGAAGCCGCCAAAACCGATCACCGCGAACATGATGCCGTTCGTCATCTTGTCGAGCATCACATCCTCGATGCTTCCGATGCTCGTGCCTTCGGTATTGTAGACCGATGTACCGATGACCCGTGAGGCGGCGATGGCTTGGGTGTGACCTGTCTGGGTTGTCATGATTGTGCTCCTCATTGTGGTTTAGAACCATACTTGGACAATGAGGGGCGCGGGCGAAGGTTCCCGACTTTTCGGCGACGCCCGGTCACTCCGCGAGGATGAAGGTAACCTTCATATTGACGCGATAAGCAACAATCTTGCCGTCTTGGACGACGATCTTCTGGTCCTGGATCCAGGCGCCCTCGACGTTCTTCAGGGTTTTCGAGGCGCGCGCAATTCCCTGTTCGATGGCGTCCTGAAAGCTCTTCTTCGACGACGATGTGATTTCGGTGACGCGGGCGACGGACATGGCTTCCTCCTGCCAAAACGCTCAGTTGCAAGGCAAGCGTATAGCCGGCTCGTGCCTTCCACAAGCGCCGGCGGTCGGCAGGGTATGCGTCCGGCCTTAGAGGCCCTTGGCGATACGGTCGAATGCCATCAGCCGCTCGAGCAGGGCTGGCATGTCCTTTAACGGCAGCATGTTCGGACCATCCGACGAGGTCGAATTGTCAGGATCCTGGTGGGTCTCGATGAACACGCCGGCAACGCCGACAGCGACGGCCGCGCGCGCCAGCGTCTCGACAAAACGACGTTCACCGCCCGAGGACCCACCCTGCCCGCCCGGTTGCTGCAC
>NZ_RZQY01000372.1:0-5803 GCF_003998575.1 Mesorhizobium sp. M7A.F.Ca.CA.001.10.2.1
TCCCGGCACACCCCGTCCGGTCAACTCAGTGATGGCAGGTCTCCTGGCTCACGGGTCGTTGCGCCATCCAGCCTTCCCAGCCTTGCCGGCCAGTGGCATTCACGGATTTTGCTCGCCGCTTACAGTTGCGGGGGCAGCCACGGTCTCGACCTGAGCAGGCCTCACCGTGTTCCCTTTTCACCCCTCGCCTTTCGACTCGGGGACCATCACCGCTTCAGCGTAGATTTGCGCCGATCGCTTCGCAATGGATTTCTCGGACGGAGTGGTGGGCCAGCTAAGGGAAACAGGCATCGCATGCTCTCTTTATGTAATAATATAACATACCTAAGAGATGACGCCGGTCGCTGTCAAGCGAAAGCTCATGGGGCGGTTGGCCGGATGGCGACCGGCATCGGCGCAGATTGCACGGGATGCGCAATTTCGATCAAACTGGCTGCGCCAGGAAACGGCAGGATGATCTGGCCAATGCGAGGAGAAAATGGACCCGACCGAGAAAGCGCTGTGGTTCGTCGAAAGCCATCTGCCGGAGGCGATCTCGCTTGATGATGTCGCGCAAAACAGCGGCGTGTCGCGTTTTCATGTGACGCGCGCCTTCGGCGCCGCCACCGGCCGGTCGGTGATGGGCTACATGCGCTCACGCCGGCTGACCGAGGCGGCGCGCAAGCTGGCGGGCGGGGCGCCCGACATCCTCGCCGTCGCGCTCGACGCCGGCTACAACTCGCATGAGGCGTTCACCCGTGCCTTCCGCGATCAGTTCGGCACCACGCCGGAACTGGTGCGCGCGCAGGGCACACTCGACAAGCTCGACCTCGTGGAGCCGATCCTGATGGACCAGTCCCTCCTCACCAATCTCGAACCGCCGCGTTTCGAGACCAGCCGGCCGTTCCTGATCGCCGGCCTCGGCGAACGCTGCAGCTGCGAAACCAGCGCCGCCATCCCGATGCAGTGGCAGCGCTTCGGCCCCTATATCGGCAACATTCCGGGCGAGACCGGCGACGTCGCCTATGGCGTCTGCGTCAACGGCGACGATGCCGGCAATTTCGACTACATCGGCGGCGTCGAAGTGTCTGACTTCTCCGACCTGCCCAGGGACTTCTACCGGGTGCGGGTGCCGGCGCAGAAATATGCGGTCTTTGCCCACCGCGAACACATCTCGACCATCCGCCGGACGGTCAACACGATCTGGAACAAATGGCTGCCGGCCTCCGGGCATGAGATCGCGGACGCGCCGGAATTCGAACGCTACGGCCCCGAATTCGACCCGCGCAGCGGCAAGGGCGGGCTGGAGATCTGGATACCGGTGAAGGCGTAGTCGGTCAGGCCATCGGCAACGCCGGCCAGCGATCGGCGATCCGGCCGCCGGAAAACACCGCGATCGACCCGAACTGCTGCAGCACGGCTTCGCTCTGCGTCGGCCTTAGAAACGCGTAGTCGCCGGGCTTTGCGGTCGCGTCGGCGGGCAAGCCCATGAATTGCTGGTTGGAGGACAGGCCGAGCAGCCCGTTCGCCTTCATGCCTTCTGGGAAGACCGGCTCGGCCATCCACTTGCCGCCATAGAGGTAGCAACCCTTGCGCGGGAACCGGCCGAGCGCCTGCAGCAGGCGGGTGACGGCCGGCGGGCCGGGCAGCATCGGCTCGACCATTTTCAGGATCGGCGTGGCGATGAAGGCCGCCGGCTGGAAGCCGTCGAGGCCTGGCGTATCGAAGTCGCTGGGCAGCACAAAGGCCGAGCCCATCGAGACCTCATTGGCCGCGCCGCCATGATGAAGCAGCGCGGTCTTGCTGCCGCCGATGTTCAGGATGCGGCGCTGGTCGGCGCCGAGACAGGCGACGAACGCCGAGGCCTGCGCCGACGCCTTTGCCAATGCCTTTGCCGGTCCGCCGAAAAGGCCAGGAATGAGCGGCGCATGCGCCTCGTAGGCCATGACGCCTTCGCAATGCAGCCGGGCCGGCAACGCGCTCAACGCCTTCGACAAGGCCTCAGGATTGGCGAACCCGCCGCGATGCAGCCCGACATCGATCTCGAAAGCGATGCGCAGGCCGATGCCGAGTTCGTCTGCCAGCGCGCCATATTCCGCCAGTCTTTCCTCGCTGTCGATCAGCCAGCAGACGCGCGACCAGTCGGTATCGGCTTTCACCAGCGCCGCCCTTGCCGCGCCGATCGGCATCGGCTTGCCGTAGAGCAGATCGGCATCCGGGAACGCCTTCAGCACCGCCTCGCTGATCGGCGGGTGGAAGGTCATGAAGCGCTCACTGCCAAGCGCCTTGGCGATATACGCAAGCAGCGGCATGCACGCGAGCGATTTGTCGACCAGCCGCACGGCCAGGCCGGGATCCAGTCTCTCCTTGACCAGGGCAATGTTGCCGTCCAGCCGGTCGCGATCGAGCAGCAGGCAGGGCTGGAAGATGCCGGCGGTCTTCAGCGCATCCGAGAGGGTGGAAAAATAGGTGCTCATCATTCGATGCCGAACAAGCCGGCCATATAGGGCGAGACGAAGCGGTTTTGCGGATCGACGTCGCGGCGCACCGCCATGGCATCGTCCCAGCGCGGGTAGAGCTTTTTCAGATCCGCCGCTTTCAGGCTGTGCATCTTGCCCCAATGCGGCCGGCCGCCATATCTGCGGAAGATCGGCTCCGCCGCCCGCATGAACGGCAGAGGATCGTTCGCTGCATCATGGTGGATGGCGATGGAGCAGGTCAGCCTGTTGTAGAATGGCGAAAGCCAGAACTGGTCCGGCGCGACCGAGCGCACCTCCATCGGGAAATAGACCTCGAGAAAACGCTTCTCGGTCAGCTCGATGATCTCGGCCAACGCCTTCGGCCCTTCCTCGAACGGCAAATGATATTCCATCTCGTTGAACTTGGTCTGCCGGTCGCTGGCATAGACGTTGAGCCAGTCCTGCACGTAGTCCTCGGCGGGAAATCTGACGGCCGCCGAACGGATCAGGCGGCCACGCAGCGATGGCAGCCAGGCAAGTGAGGTGCGCAGCCGACGCAGCGTCCTCAAACCCGCCTCGTCCTCTTCCGGCGGCCGTGCGGTGGGTGCGGCGTCGCTGAAATCGCTGGCGATGAACTGCGCATAGCCGGAGAACGGAATGTAGTAGAATTCGGCCGAGCGATGCGCGGCCATCATCGCCTCGAAGTCGCGCAGCATCTCAGTGATCGGCAGCACATATTTGCGGCGGCGCAACCGGTAGGTCGCGATGTTGTTCAGCGTCACTTCGGTGAGCACGCCGAAAGCGCCGAGCGCGACGCCCATGGCGTGGATCATGTCCTGATCCCCTGCCCGCTTGAAGTCGCGGACCTTGCCAAGCCCGTCGACGATCTGCACCGTCTCCAGCTGCGTGTGATAGGCGCCGAGCGTCGGTCCCGAGCCATGCGTGGCGGTACCCAGCGCGCCGCCGATCGCCTGGCGGTCAATGTCGCCCATATTGGGCAGGCCCTGGCCAATGCCTTGCAGGATGCGCATCAGCGGGCCGAGCCGGGTCCCTGCCCGCACCCGCGCCCGATGTGTTTCGGCGTCGTGCGAGACCAGCCCTTCCAGCCTCTCCAGGGACAGGATCGTGCCTTGCGATTTCACCAGCGGCGTGAAGGAATGACCGGCACCGGCGACGCGCACCGGGCCAGGCGCGGTCCGGACGAGATCACCGAGTTCACCGGCATCGCCGGGGCTGGCGATCAGCTTGGGCTCGGCGCTTACAAAGCCCGACCAGTTGCTCCAAATGTTAGACATGCCACCTCCCCGCTCAGGCAACCGCACGACGGTGACGCGACACAAGGACGAAGAGACCGAGCAGCGCCACGCTGGCGACCGCGCTGGCGGCGGCGAATTCCGGCACCGGCCGGAAATCCTTGCCATCGATGAGCAGCGACGCCGCGATCGGCCCGATCGCCAGGCCGAAAAGCTGGGCTGCCGGCACCAGCAGCACAGCGGTCCGCGTCTCGTCGGCGGTGATCGCCAGACGTATCTGGTAGGGCACGATGAACAGCAGGATAAAGCCCATGGCCAAGGCAGCGACCCAGAACGTTGTCAGGCCAGGGCTACTGGCAAGAACCAGGGAGCTGACAAGCGCGACGACGCCGATCGCCGCGATGGCAAGGCGATAATCGATGCGCGCCTCGAACACGGTGGCCGTCATAGCACCCAGGACCTGCACGGCGAGGCTGGCCGAGACGATCAGGCCGACGGTGCGGCCATCGATGCCATACTGTGCGCCAAGCGGTTCCAGAAAGGCCCAGACCGCGCCGAAGAACATGAAATAGCAGAAGACGGACAGCAGCGCGGTCGTCGAGGGAAGCGTCAGCACATTGACCAGGTTCTCCTCCTTGGGCAGGTCGGCATAGTCACCGGGAACAGTGAAGGCGACCACCAGCGACACGACGCAGACGACGGCAAGAACGATGAAGCCGCCCGACGCCCCTGCGGCCGGGATGACATAGAGCGCCAGCAACAGGGCGAGCGCGCATTGCGCCAGCGTCTGCATGGTGACGAAATAGCCGCCGATGCGCTCGGCGCGCCGCGAGCGGGCGATCAGTTCGGTGGCGATGGCGACCAGACCGCCCTCGGCGAGCCCGGCCAGGGCGCGGGCCGCAATCAGCGTGCTGGTGCTCGCGGCATAGGCCGTCCACACATTGACCAGCGCCAGCAGCAGCAGAAGGACGGCACTTTTCCAGCGCATGTGGTGCGCCGAAAGCAGCATCGCCACGACAGCCGAACCGATGGCAATAGCGATCATCTCGGCTGTGGCGACCAGCGCCAGTTCGTCGCCGCTGACATGGCCTTCGGTGTAGAGAGCTCCGAGCAGCACCGGCTGCAGGCCGAGGATGAGCAGGCCGACCGAACCGATCCACAAGGCCGAGGCGAGCTGCCAGCCGGTCGGATTGCCGACCAGCCAGTCGCCACTGCCTGCGTGGCCGGTATCTGTCGAAGCCAAAGGCGCCTCCCAACGTCCTTGCCGTGCGGCAAAAAAGCTGACAACCTGTCAGTATTTCAGAAACTGATACTTGATCATATTTTCTTGTCAACCGGAATTTGGGAAGCCGTGCGAAAGATCGGTGCATGACGGAATTGAAGAGAATGGCGACCGAGCCGAGGCGCAGGCCCAAGCAGGAACGCAGCCGCGAGCGCATCGACGCGATCCTGTCGACGACCATGCGGCTGATCGGGGAAAAGGGTATCGACGCCGTCACCATGAAGGAAGTCGGCATGCTGGCGGGCGGGCCGATCGCCACCGTCTACCACTATTTTCCCAACAAATCGGCGATCCTGGCGATGCTCTATGAGCGGTTTTCAGAGGTCAGCCGGGCACGGCTGACCACGATCATCGCCGAAATCCGCGAGGCGAACGACGTGATCGTGGCCGCTGACCGGCTGCTCGATGATTATCTCAGCCGTGTCGCCGGCGATCCGGCCATCCAGGATCTGCAGAACGCCATCCAGGCCGACAAGGCGCTCAAAAACCTCGACATCGCCGAAACCCGACACCAGGCCCAAATGTTCTGCGACCACGTCATCGCCTTGCTCGAGCCCGAGAGGCGCGAGCAGTTCGAACGCATGGTCCTGCTGATCTTCCAGCTCGCCGGCGGCGTGGTGCGCCTGGCGCTCGCCGAGGGCGAAGCGGAAAGCCGCCAGACCATCGAGGATTACCGGTCTATCATTCACACGCAGCTGCGACTGTTTCTCTAGGGCGTCCGCGGCGATCTCAGCCGCGCCTATTTCGCCCGATGGATGAGGCCTTCGAAGCCGTGAGTCAGATCGGAAGCGCCGGCCGCGAACATCTTGACGAGGTTTTGCGGACGGCCG
>NZ_RZQY01000373.1:0-5786 GCF_003998575.1 Mesorhizobium sp. M7A.F.Ca.CA.001.10.2.1
TGATCTCCCCCCTTGAGGGTGAGATGGCCGGCAGGCCAGAGGGGGGCGCTCCTCCGTGAAATACACCCCCTCCCGCTCCTCCCTCCTGATGGCCCCGGCGCTGGCATGGCTCGCCGCCTTGATAGTGGTGCCGTGCGCGCTGGTGCTGGCGCTCGCCTTCTTCCGGCGCGGCATCTATGGCGGCATCGAATACACCTTCACGCTGGAGAATTTCGGCCTGGTCTTCGACCCGCTCTATGCCGGCATCTTCCTCAATTCGGCGCGCATCGCCGGCACCGCCACCCTGATCGCGGTGGTGATCGGCTATGCCGCCGCCTACGCCATCGCAGCCGCCCCGCGCCGGTGGCAGCCGGTGTTCCTGTTCTTCGCCGTGCTGCCGTTCTGGTCCAATTACCTCATCCGCACCTATGCGTGGATCGTGCTGCTCAACCGCGAAGGCCTGATCACGCAGTTGTTGCGCTGGTTCGGCTACACCGGCGAGCCACCATCGATGCTCTATACGGAAGGCGCGGTCATCGCCGGCCTCGTCTACAACTATTTGCCCTTCGTCATCCTCGCCTGCTACGCGCCACTGTCGCGCCTCAACCCGGAACTCGCCGAGGCCTCGCGTGACCTCGGCGCCTCCGCCGCCACCACATTCCGCCGTGTCATCCTGCCGCTGACCGTGCCGGGCATTGCCGCCGGCGCAGTGTTTGTCTTCGTGCTGTCGATCGGCAATTTCGTCACGCCCGCGCTGCTCGGCGGCGGCCGCTTCCAGATGATCGGCAACCTCGTCTACGACCAGTTCCTGACCGCCAACGACTGGCCGTTCGGCGCCGCGCTCGCGATGGCGCTGATCGCCATCATGCTTCTGGTGCTGATGGCGCAGGCGCTGGCCGCCAATCGCGCCTCGGGCCACGCCGCGCAAGCCGGCGGAGGCACCGATGGCTGAGCGCTCCCCCGCCACGCGGCGCACGCTCTGGCTCGTGCTGAGCCTGGTCTTCGCTTTCCTCTACATCCCGATCGCCGTGCTGGTGGCGCTGTCTTTCAACGAAGGTGGGCTGCCGACCGCATGGTCGGGATTCTCGCTGAAATGGTATGCCTCGCTGGCCTCGAACAGCGCCATCCTGTCCGCTGCGCTCAACACGCTGATCGTGGCGCTGGTGTCGACCGCAATCGCAACATTGCTCGGCACGCTGCTGGCGATCGGCATCGAGATGCGCCGGCAGTACGGCAAGGGCCTCGAAGCGCTGATCTTCGCGCCGATGATCATTCCCGACATCGTGCTGGCGATCGCGCTGCTGTCGTTGTTCTCCATGCTCAACCTGACCATGGGCCTGCACACGATCATCCTCGCCCATGTCGTCTTCAATCTCGCCTTCGTCTGCTCGGTGGTGCGCGCAAGGCTGAAGAGCTTCGACTGGTCGATCGTCGAGGCCTCCGCTGATCTCGGCGCCTCCGCGCTCACCACGTTCAGGCGGGTGACATTGCCGGTCATCGCGCCGGCGGTGATCGCCGGCGCGCTGCTCGCCTTCACGCTCTCGGTCGACGAGTTCATCATCGCCTTCTTCACCGCCGGCGCCGGCCGCGCATCGACGACGCTGCCGATGCAGATCTACGCCATGATCCGCTTCGGCATCACGCCGGAGATCAACGCGCTGGCGACCATAGTCATGGCGGTCTCGATCACCGCGCTGACCCTGTCGCAGCGGCTCAACCGTGGGATCATAGGCCAATGAGCGAACCCCGCACGCTTCTGGCCATCGATCATGTGTCGAAAAATTTCGGCCGGGTGACCGCCGTCGACGGCATCTCGCTCGACATCCGCGAGAATGAGTTCTTCGCGCTGCTCGGCCCGTCGGGCTGCGGCAAGACCACGCTGCTGCGCATGCTGGCAGGCTTCGAGACGCCCAATGAGGGGCGCATCCTGCTCGACGGCCGCGACATTGCCAAAACCCCGCCCAACAAGCGGCCGGTCAATCTGATGTTCCAGTCCTACGCGCTGTTTCCGCATATGAGCGTCCGCGCCAACGTCTCCTACGGCTTGGAGATGGAGCGCTTGCCGGCGTCGGAAATCCGCTCCCGCGTCGACGCCATCCTGGCGACAACCGAGCTGGTCCCCTTCACCGACCGCAAGCCGGAGCAACTGTCGGGCGGCCAGAAGCAGCGCGTCGCGCTCGCCCGCGCGCTGGTCAAGCGGCCGCGCCTGCTGCTGCTCGACGAGCCGCTTGGCGCGCTCGACAAGAAACTGCGCGGCGCCATGCAGCTGGAACTGAAGCGCCTGCAGCACGAGGTCGGCATTACCTTCGTCATCGTCACCCACGACCAGGAGGAGTCGCTTGTGATGGCCGACCGCATGGCGGTGCTCAAAGACGGCAGACTGCTGCAATGCGACACGCCGCACGCGATCTACGAGCATCCGGCCGACCGTTTCGTCGCCGACTTCATCGGCGTGATGAATTTTGTGCCCGGTAAAGCCGCCACCGACGGTGTAGTGGCTGCCAACGGAGCGCGTATCGCCGGCAAAGTGCCCGCCACACTCACAGCCGGTGCATCTGCTGTCGCGTCGGTGCGGCCCGAGCGCATCCGGCTGTTCCCATCGGTGGAGACCGCCAACCGCACCACCGGCACGGTCGAGGCGCTGGCCTATCAGGGGCTCGACCTACAGCTGCATGTCCGCACACCTCTGTCCCCAAAGCCGTTCCTGGTGCGCGTCACCGCTGATGCCGCCGACCGCCGGCCGGTCGCGTCGGGAGATCAGGTCGAACTCGGCTGGGACGCCGCCGATGTCAGAGTTTTCGCAGAATAAAGGAGAAGCCTGATGGCGCAGAAGACGATCGCGTTTTTTCCAGAAGCGGCCTACGGCCCGGCGCTCAATTCCGTCGGCATCGCCCAGGCGGTCGAGGCGCGCGGCCACAAAGCCGTTTTCCTGTCCGACCCCGGCTTTGTCGATGTCTACAAGGGCTACGGTTTCGAGGCGCATCCGGTGAACCTGTCGGAGCCGATGCCGCCCGAGCAGATGGCGAAATTCTGGGAGGATTTCATCAACGGCCACATCCCGAACTTCCGCAAATCGCCTTACGATCAGGTCGACAATTACGTCAAGGATTGCTGGACGGCGATCGTCGACAGCGCCAAATGGGCGCAGAAGGATCTGCCGCGCGTTCTCTCAGCCATCAAGCCGGATGTGATCTGCGTCGACAACGTCATCCTGTTTCCGGCCATCAAGCAGTTCGGCAAACCCTGGGTGCGCGTCATCTCCTGCTCGGAAAACGAGATCGACGACGAGGACATCCCGCCCCATCTCTCCGGCTGCGGCGAGAACGACCACGCCGGTCACCAGCGCTACCGCGATCATTTCAACGCGGTGATCAAGCCGATCCATGACGACTTCAACGCCTTCCTCGCCGCCAACAACGAGGCGCCTTATCCGATCGGCCAGTTCTTCGAGGCCTCGCCCTATTTGAACCTGCTGCTCTATCCCGAAGCGGCAAAGTTCAAGCGCCGCCACCCGCTCGACCCGGCAAAGTTCCAGTATCTGGAAGGCTGCGTGCGGCAGGAGAAACCCTACACGGTGCCGACATTCGCCAAAAACAATGACGGGCCGCTGCTCTATGTCTCCTTCGGCAGCCTCGGCGCCGGCGATGTCGACCTGTTGAAGCGCATTATCGCGACGCTGGGCAAGACGCGCTACCGGGCTCTGGTCAATGTCGGCGGCTACAAGGACCAGTACACGGACGTGCCCGCCAACGTGATCGTCGAGAGCTGGTTCCCGCAGCCTTCGGTTATCCCGCAGGTCGATGCGGTGATCCACCATGGCGGCAACAACTCCTTCACCGAGTGCCTCTATTTCGGCAAGCCGGCGATCATCATGCCCTATGTCTGGGACGGCCACGACAACGCCACCCGCGTAGAGGAAACCGGCCACGGCTTCGGCATGCCGCGCTACGACTGGACCGATGCCGAGCTGATTGCCAAGATCGAAACCTGCCTGACCGACCCGGCGATGAAAGCCAAGCTGGCGAAGACATCGGCGCAGATGCGCGCGCAGAATGGGCCGGAGAAAGCAGCCGGGTTGCTGGAGACGCTGCTATGACCTCCTCCGCTCCCCACCTCCACCAGGCCTCCACCCGCGCCGATCTCGTCGACTGGGGCGCCCAGCCGGATGCGTTGGACGGTGCCTCCCACTCGACCGGCAAACTCGTGCACAAAGGCCCGAACAACCAGCCGGAATCCGGCATCTGGGTGTGCACGCCAGGCCGCTGGCGCCTGAGCATCCCGCGCGATGAATTGTGCCATTTCGTCGCCGGCCGCGCGACCTACCGGTCCGATGTCGGTGAGCTGATAGAAATCTCCGCCGGGACCGTGGTCATGTTCCCTGCCGGCTGGACGGGTGAATGCACCGTGCATGAGACCATGCGCAACGTCTACATGCTGGCCTGACCACGGAGCTTGACGACATGCCGACACCGTACTGGCCGAAGGCCTCGAGCGTGGAACTGGAGGACTGGGGCGCGGGCAGCAACACGCTCGCCGGTTCGCCGCGCGCCTCGGGCAGGGTCCTGTCCCGGAACCCGGACGGATCGAGCGAATGCGGCCTGTGGTCATGCACGCCGGGTACGCGCAAGGTCACCTTTGGCGCCGACGAGTTCTGCCATTTCCTCTCAGGCCGTGGCAGCTATGTCCATGACGACGGCGAAGAGATCCCGGTCGAGGCCGGCACGCTGGTGTTCTTCCCCGCCGGCTGGACCGGCATCTCCATCATCAGGCAAACGCTGACCAAGGCCTTCATGTGCCGCTGAGCACTCTTTTCAAGGAAATCGACATGACCACACCCATCATGAAATCCCCGCTCACCATTACCGACCTCGTCGACTGGGGCGTCATCCCGACCATGATCGAGGGGCAATCCCACACCTCGGGCAAGCTGCTGTACAAGGGGCCGGAAGGCCGCTCCGAATGCGGGCTTTGGGTCTGCACACCAGGCAAATGGCACTGCCATGTCACCCGCGACGAGTTCTGCCACTTCCTCGAAGGACGCTGCACCTACGTCCACGAATCCGGCGAGGTCATCGAGATCGAACCGGACACCGCAGCTTTCTTCCCGCAGGACTGGAAGGGCGTCTGCACCGTCCATGAGACGATCAAGAAGGTCTACATGATCCGCTGAGCGGATCCGAGAGGATGTCCATGGATTTCTCCCCTGACCGGCCGACCTTCTTCGTCAACCCGGACTACCAGCCGATGGCAGGCACGGCAAAGCCGGTGATCGATCCGGCGACGATCGAAACAGTCGGCGCCATCGCTGCAGCCAGCGATAGCGAGATCGATGCCGTGCTCACCACCGCGACCAGGGCGCAGGCCGCCTGGAAAAAGCTCGACGCCAAGAGCCGCGCCAAGCACCTGCATGCCGTCGCCAACGCCATCGAGGTGGCCAACTTCACCCGCTGCGCCGAGCTGATGGTGCGCGAGATGGGCAAGCCCTACCCCGAAGCGATCGGCGAGATCGCCAACTGCGCGCCGATCTTCCGCTACTACGCCGAGATGGCGCGCGACGATGCCGGCAAGATCGCCGGCACGACGCAGGCCGGTTCGTTCCAGTATGCGCGCTACGAGCCCTATGGCGTATCCGTCCACATCATGCCCTACAACTTCCCGATCCTGCTGATGTGCTGGACGGTCGCCGCATCGCTCGCCGCCGGCAATGCCTGCGTCATCAAGCCGGCCGAGGCGACGACGCTGTCGACGCTGGACTACATGACCGTGTTCCGCTCGCTGCCGGAAGGGCTGGTCTCCTGCCTGCCTGG
>NZ_RZQY01000374.1:0-5781 GCF_003998575.1 Mesorhizobium sp. M7A.F.Ca.CA.001.10.2.1
CAGCTTCTCCTTCGGCTCGGTCTTGTCCTTGGCAAAGGCCACCGCGATGCGCACCGCGGTGCGCGACTGCTCGCCGGGAAACTGCTCGACGGTGCCCGCAAGCTTGCCGTCGCGCACCGCGACCAGCGCTTCCGGCAGCGCGTCGAAACCGTAGATCTTGACGTCGGTGAAGTTGCGCGCCGCACAGGCCTCCAAGGCGCCGAGCGCCATGTCGTCATTGGCGCAGACGATGGCGTCCGGCTTGCCGTTGGCGGCAAGGCCGGCTTCGGTCACCGACAGCGCTTCGGCGCGGGCGAAGTTGGCGGTCTGCTCGAAGACGATCTGGTACTTGTCCTTCAGCGGATCGAGCACATTGTGCACGCCCTTGTTGCGGTCGATCGCCGGACCGGCGCCGGGCTGGCCCTGCAGATGGAACAGCTTGGCGCCGTTGGGGAACGCCGCCACCACCGCGTTGGCTTCCGCCTCGCCGCCCTTGACGTTATCGGCGCCGACATGGGCGAGGATGCCCTCGACGCCGTCGACACGGCGGTCGATCGTCACCACGGGAACGCCGGCCTTGACCGCTTCCTCGATGGCCGGCGCCAGCGCATTGACGTCGAGCGGCGAGATGACGATGGCGTTGACCTTCTGCACCAAGGCCGCCTCGATGTCGGCGGTCTGCTTGGTGGCCGAGTTCTGGCCGTCGCTTTCGGTCAAATTGACGCCTTGCGTGGCGGCTTCCGCCTAGATCTCGTTCAGCATGTGCACGAAGAACGGAAAGCCGAGACTGGGCACCGAGCCAAGGATGGTGAGCTTGTCCTGCGCAAACACCGAGGGCGCGGCGACCATCATGGCGCCGAAAGCCGCGGACGACAGCAGGAATTCACGTCTGTTCATGGGATCCTCCTCCACAAGAACGCACGACCCCGAAAACCGGGATCGGTTTCAGGAAGGATCATGCGTCGGTTCAAAGTGTGGAGCATCCTCCCTGCGCCCGAAAACGCATGCCGCTCCAGCTGGCCGCCGCTGTAAAAAGAGCCTCCCACCGACGCCTGCCTGGGGATGCTAACCCAGGGTCAACCATTTGTGCAACCTCGATATAACAGAGGTGCCGGGCAATTTATCGGAATTGTCGGATTTTGGTTTGCAGCGTGGGCAACATCTCCCTGAGATGCTTGGCTTCCATTCCCTCTGCCCGGCACTACCTTGGACTGACTCGCGAAGTTTTTGTGATCTGGAGAACCCGTATGAAGCCGCAAATCGTCTGCCATATGCTCGCATCACTCGACGGCAGCCTTCATCCAAGCCGCTACACGACAAGTCCGGACGGGACCCGGGCGGAGTGGTCGAGCCTCTACGAACATATCCACAGTGATCTCGCGGCTGACGCCTGGATCGTCGGCCGCGTCACCATGGCCGAGATGAGCAAGGCCGCCGCGCACCCACCAGCCAATGTCGGCAAGGTCGACCGGCCCTATCATTTCGCGCAAATGGATGCGGGCAGTTATGCCGTGGCGCTCGATGCCTCGGGCAAGCTCCATTTTTCCAAACCCGACATCGGCGGCGACCATGTCGTGGTGCTGCTTGGGCGCGACGTCGCCGACAGCCATTTGGCCGAGCTTGCCGCTGACGGCGTGTCCTATATCGTGTCGGAAGCGGCGGACATCGATCTCGCGGCTGTGCTCGAGATGCTCGGCAGCGAACTCGGCATAAGCCGGCTGCTGCTTGAGGGCGGCGCCGGCATCAACGGTTCGTTCCTTGCGGCCGGGCTCGTCGATGAACTGAGCCTTCTCGTGGCGCCCGCGATCGATGGACGCGCCGCCAACCAGGCCTTCGTCGAGTTCGGCGAGAGCGGCCTGGCGGGCAAGATGCAGTTGTCCCTGATGAGCTGCGAGGCCTTGGCGCATGGGCTCGTCCATCTGCGCTACGCGGTCAGCCCTGGAGCATGATCCCGAAAAGTCGTCATCCTGGGGCGGAGCAAGGAGCGAAGCGACGCAGCGCAGACCCCGGGATCCATGCCGGGACTCGGAAGCCCCGCAGCGGTGCAGAATTCTGCTCCGCTGCACCCTATGATTAAGGTCGCGGCATGGATCCCAGGGTCTCCGCGACGGAGCTGCGCTCCTGCTTCGCCCAGGGATGACGAAGTTCAGAGACTTCGGCTCACCTCAAACGTTGCTAGGCGCATCAATACCGCATGGCGTCGAGATCGGCGATCAGCGTCGGGCCGGTCGGATGCCAGCCCAATCGTGCCTGTGTCAGCGCGCTGGAGGCCGGCAGATCCATCGGCGCGAACATTGCCATCCAGCCGAAATGCTCCGCCGCTCTTTCCGGCGCGATGGAGACGACCGGCAATTTCAGGCCCCGGCCAAGCGCCTCGGCGATGGCCCGCACCTCGACGCCTTCCTCGCCGACCGCGTGATAGCGTGCTCCCGGTTGCCGCTTTTCCACGGCCAGCCGGTAAAGCCGCGCCGCATCGAGGAGATGGCCCGCGGAGAAGCGGTTGCGGCCTTCGCCGACATAGGCCGAGACGCCCCTTTCACGCGCGATCTCGATGAGCGGCGAGATAAGCCCTTGCTTGACCGGATTGTGGACCTGCGGCAGCCGCACCACCGACAGATTGATGCCGTTTTCCAGAAGCGCATTGCCGGCCAGCTCGGAGGCTATGCGCGGATTGGGGTGGCTGGCATTGAAGACGTCCTCAATCGCCAGTTCGCCATGCCCAGGGCTGCCCATGCCGACGCCGGAGGTGATCACCAGCGGCCGGTCGGAGCCGGCCAGGGCGGCGCCGAGAGCGGCGATGACGCGCTTGTCCTTTTCGCAATTCTCGGCAAACCGCGAGAAATCATGGTCGAACGCCGTATGGATCACAGCCTCCGCCTTCGCCGCGCCGTCGCGCAGCCCCTCGGGATCTTCGAGGGTGCCCCGATGCACCTCGGCGCCTGCCGCGACCAGCGCCTCGGCGCCGGCGTCGGAGCGGGTCACGCCGACCACCTGGTGGCCCGCCTTGATGAGTTCGGGAACGATCGCCGAACCGATGAAACCGGTCGCGCCGGTGAGAAAGATACGCATGCAAAATCTCCTGCACAGTTGCCTGCGTAATATTGCTGGTCTATTATTCTATTAAAGTAGTGATCTTATCATGGTATAATGGCTAACAGGATGCCCTCCAATTCCGCCGGCTCGCTGGCAGCGTTCCTCAAAGACCGGCGCACGCGGCTCGATCCGGCTTCCTTCGGCTTTTCGGGCCGCCGACGCACGCCGGGACTGCGCCGGGAAGAGGTCGCCCAACGCGCCAACATCAGCCCGACCTGGTACACATGGCTGGAGCAGGGCCGCGGCGGCGCACCCTCGGCCGATGTCCTCAATCGCATCGCCAAGGGGCTACTGCTGACCGAGGCGGAGCGCGAACATCTTTTCATGCTGGGGCTCGGGCGCCCGCCCGAGGTCCGCTACACCGGTGCCGAGGGTGTCAGCCCACGGCTGCAGCGCCTCATCGACACGCTCGATGCCAGCCCCGCCATAGTCAGGACCGCTACGTGGGACGTCGTTGCCTGGAACCGCGCCGCGCGGGTCGTGCTGACCGACTACAGCGCCCTGCCCGAGGGCGAGCGCAACATCCTGCGCTTCATGTTCCTCAGTCCCCATATCCGCGCCAGGCAGCACGACTGGCAAAACCTGGCCCGTTTCGTGGTCGGCTCGTTTCGTGCCGATGCGGCCCGCGCCGGCGCGGTCTCCGAGGTGCGCGAACTCGTCGACGAGCTTTGCAGCGCCAGCCCCGAGTTTGCCGCCCTGTGGCGGGCAAACGACGTGCTCAGCCACGGCGACGGGACAAAGCGCCTGAAGCACCCGGAACTCGGCGATATCGAACTGGAATATTCGGGCTTCGCGGTCGACGGCCGGCCGGATTTGAGCCTGACCGTCTACAACCCGGTCGACAGCGCCGTCGCCGACCGCATCCGCGCGCTGGCTCTCGCCCGACACCCCAAAGAGTAAGGGCGGGACGACCGTCCGCGGGGAGACGCCCGCCCTCAAACGCGCTCGCAGACCGCCTTCAGGATCTGCAAGGTCGGCCCCCAGTAGAGATTGGCATGCGGACGGATCGCCGGTTCGGCAAAATCGCTGAGCGTCAGCGTCAGCAGCGTTCCCTCATCCGCTGGCGCCAGATCGAAGCTGACCACCGTGTGGTTTTCGGGCACGTCCGCCAGACGCGGGGCCGACAACGTGCTCCAGTAGCTGTAGGCGAAGCTCCTTCCCGGCTCAAAAGCGCGGATGGTGCCATGGTTCTCGAACGGCATTCCGTGCAGCAATCCGCGCATCACGATCGCGCCGCCGGCCTGTCCTTGCAGGCTGACGGTCAACTCCTCGTCGGACATCCATTGCGGGATCATTTCTGGCGTCGTCAGTATCCGCCAGACCTTGGCCGGCTCGGCACCGATGACGACGGTCTTGGTTATCGGCGCGAACGAAGCGGTCACGAGGCCTCGCTTTGGCCTAATGGCTCGGGCGCCAGCACCAGCCGGATCTCCTGCGCCGCCTGCGCGGCATGGTGGCGCACGGTGGCAAGGTCGAGCATGCTGTAGGTGGTCGCCACATAGGGCACGGTCAGCGCGGCGACGGAGTGGCCGAACGGCCCGATGACCGGAAAGGCAAGATCGATGACACCCGGCTGCAGCCCGTCCGCCACCTCTTCATGGCCGGCGGTACGGATGCGGCCAAGCGCACGCTCCACCTCGGCCTTTTCGTCAAGAACACCAGAGACTTGCAGCCATTGGTTGACTCTATCCTGCGGCTGGAACGCCATCAGCGTGCGGCCCGTGGCGGTGGCAAACAGCGGGAACTCGGCGCCGACGCGGACGCGGAAGCCGAAGGCCGCCGGGCTTTCCACTTGCGCCAGGATCAGTACCCTTCCGGCATTGTGGACGCCGAGATTGCAGGACTGCTGGATGGAGTCGGACAGCCGCCGCATCGACGGCAGCGCTGCCTGGACGAGGCCGCGCAGCGGCTCATGCCGGTGCGCCAGCTCGAACATGCGGGTCGACAGGAAATAGAGCCCGGCCGGGCGATCGCGAAAGATATAGCCGCGCCGTTCCAGCGCCTGCAGCACGCGGTAGATCTGGTGGATCGAGCGGCCGACCGCCTCGGCAATCTGGCCCTGGTTCAGCCCGTCCTTCTGCTCAGCCAAGAGCTCGATGACGTCGAACGCCTTTTCCAGGGCCGGTACCGAATAGTCCGGCGCTTCCGCAGTCTTGCCAGCCATGCCCCACAATCCTTCCCGGACCAAGCAATTCCAGGAAAAGTGTGAAACGGTTTCCGGCAGGAATTGCGTCAAAACAGAGAGATAGAATCAGGAGCTACTATAGTTACAAGGCAGCCCCCATCGTAGCCATCATCAGCCTGGCGATGCGTTGGTTGATGTCGTCGGGCACCGGCTGCGCGCCTGGCGCCGGTCTTTCGCCGGTAGCGCCCTTCACCACCCGCTCCAGCGACAGCGCCTGCAGCATGAAGCCGATGTCCATGGATTCGATCGAATTGCCCTTCGGTTCGCTGCCGGCAAGGTTGAACATGCGCCCGTCGGCGACCAGGATGACATGCCGGCCATTGGCAAGGTCGAGACGCTGCAAGGTGCCGTCGAGATCGGTGCTACCGGTCGTCATGGCACGCATGCCCTCGGTGTCGATCTCCCACGGAAAATGCCCTGAGTTGGCAAGCACCGCACCATCTTGCATGGCGGCAATCGCGCTGGCCGGCAGCACGCCGGCGCGTCCCGTGGCGGATCTGGCACCATGGGCGCAGGTGTTCATC
>NZ_RZQY01000375.1:0-5771 GCF_003998575.1 Mesorhizobium sp. M7A.F.Ca.CA.001.10.2.1
GAGCGGAGCGTACTTTGGGTACGTGAGCACCGGAAGCGCAGGAAACCGTCGTTTGCAGGCCGGCATCACCTTAAGATCAGCACACCTTAGGCGGCGCCGATACGCAGCAGGTCGTGCAGGTGGATGAGGCCGACTGGTTTCCGGCCCTCCACCACCATCAGGCTGGTGATGGCTGAGTTGTTGATCGTCTGCAGCGCCGTTGCCACCAGCGTGTCCGGCGTCGCGGTCTTCGGGCCTTTTGTCATCACCTGATCCACCGTCATCGCCAGCAGGTTGCTGCCGATGTGCCGGCGGATGTCGCCATCGGTGATGATGCCGACCAGCGCACCGTCTGCGTCGGTGATCGCGACGCAGCCAAATCCCTTGCGCGACAGTTCCAGGATCGCGTCATGCATGCCGGTGCCCGCAACCACCAGCGGCAGCCTGTCGCCGACATGCATGATCTCGCGGATCTGCGTCAGGTTGGCGCCGAGCTGGCCGCCCGGGTGAAAGGTGCGGAAATGATCCGGCGTGAAGCCGCGTGCTTCGAGCAGCGCGATCGCCAGCGCGTCGCCCATCACCAGTTGCAGCAGCGTTGATGTCGTTGGCGCCAGGCCGTGCGGGCAGGCTTCAGGCGCGCGCGGCAAAAGCAGCACCACGTCGGCAGCCCGCGCCAGCGCCGATGTCTCTCCGGCGGTGATGGCGATCAGCGGAATGGAAAAGCGCCTGGAATAGGCGACGATGCCCATCAGTTCCTTGCTTTCGCCCGACCACGACATGGCGATGATGGCGTCGTCTCTGGCGATCATCCCGAGATCGCCGTGGTTGGCTTCTGCGGGATGGACAAAGAAAGCCGGCGTGCCGGTCGAGGCCAGCGTCGCCGCGATCTTCGAACCGATATGGCCGCTTTTGCCGACACCGGTGACGATGAGCCGGCCTTCAATCCCGGAGATCATCTCGACCGCCTGCGCGAAAGGCGCGGCCAATCCGTTCTCCAAGGCCTCGGCAAGGGCTGCAACCCCAGCCTGTTCTGTCGCCACCGTCCTCAGCGCCGAAGCGATCGAGGCTTGCCTGTCCGAAGGCTTCTTATCCAGGGATCCCGCATGCATGGCTGATGCGATTAGCGCTTTGCCGGCGCGCTGTCCAACAGAAATGGCCCAAGGCATGTTGCCCGAACGTGCGCGGTGGTTTTGACGACGGCAGGCGCCAAAACCAAAAGCTTGACGCACGCGGTATGGATCCCTTTGGAAATCAGCGCTTCAGCTGGTTGACGGGCCGCCGCCTCAACCCTCCGTTAACCATCCCCATTTACGGTTCGGTAAGTATGGCGCGCGTGCGCCGCGCAAGCAGTGGTGGCGATGTCCGGGGCCCAGCCAGAAAATTCGACAGGACGAAAGGGCAAGGCGGTCTGCGCCTTGCTGCTGGCAACCAGCATGTTTGCCTTGCTGCGCCCGACTGCGCTCCATGCCCAGGAAACCGAACTGCGCGGCGAGGTTTCGGAATCGGCGATCCTGTCCGACCAGCAGCGCAAGGCGAGACAGCTGGCCCTGGCAGCGCAGGGTCAACAGCCGGCCAATGCCGCGCAGGACAATGCGCCGGCCCGCACCTATCTGCCGGCCAGCGCCGGTGCTGTGCCTGACGATACGGATACCGGCGATGCCATCGCGACCGGCAGCCTCTTCGACCAGCCGGCAGCCACTGACGACACGTCCGCCGACATCGCGGCGCCGCCCAAGCCTCGCCGCCGCTCATCGACTGCCGGGCAGAATGCTGCTGGCCAGGCCAAGGACAAGGCTGCCGACAAGTCGAAAAAGAAGAAGAAATCGACGGCCGGCACCTCCGACATCACCGCCTCCACGACGGACGCCACCGATGGTGAAGACACCGATGCGGACACGGCCAACCGCCGCGCCCTCACCATCGACAGTGCCGACAGGCAGAAGCTCGACCCAGGCGCGGAGCGCACTGACGCCATCGAAGGCCAGAAAAAGAAGCTGGAGGATGATCCGTTTGCCGCCACCGGCGTCAAATGGGGCTCCTTCGTCATCCGGCCGACGATCGAACAGGGCCTGACCGCCACCTCGAACGGCGATTCGAGCAGTGCCGGCACGTCGGCGCTGCTGTCCGAGACAGCGCTGCGCTTTTCCGCCGCCTCCGACTGGCGCGAGAACTCAGCCACGATCGACGGCTATGGCCTTTTTCGCGAGACCGTGTCGGGTTACCCGGTTCACGACGCGCAAGGGCGCATCGAAGGCCAGCTCAATGTCGACCTCGACAATGAGTTGCGAGCCATCGCCAAGCTCGGCTACGAGGCCGTGCCGGAATCGGCATCATCACCGGACGCCATTGCCGGCGTCAGCAAGCAGCCGCTGCGGCAGACCATCGATGGCAGCCTCGCCGTCGAAAAGCATCTCGGCAAGATGCAGTACACGCTAACCGGCGCGGTCTCGCACGATTTTTACGGCGACGCCAAGCTCTCGGACGGCACCTCGCTGTCGCAGAAGGATCAGGACTCCACACTCTACACGGCGACGTTGCGCACCGGCTACGAGATCTCCCCTGCCCTGACCCCGTTCACTGAAATCGAGGTCGGCCGCCGGACCTATGATCAACGCATCGACAATGAAGGGTTCGAGCGCTCGTCGACGCGGCTCGGCGCCCGCGCTGGCCTTGCACTCGACATGGGCGAGAAGCTGTCGGGCGAATTCTCGGCCGGCTGGCTCAGGGAAGCGATCGACGACAAAAACCTTGATGCGATCTCGGGTGCCACCGTCAACGCCGACCTCAAATGGTCACCGGAGCGCGGCACCACGATCGGCCTGACCGGGCGGACCACCGTCGAGCCCACGACCACATCGGGCGAAAGCGGCGACATCCTCTATTCCGGTCGCCTGACCGGCGAACGCCAGATCCGCGCCAACCTCACCGCCAATGCGGCTCTGGGCCTCGACTGGCGTGATTACATCGGCATCGATGGCCATGACAGGGTGTTGAGCGCCGAGGCCGGACTGACCTGGTGGCTGAACCGCTACGCCGGCCTCACCACAAGGGTGAGGACCGAGAAGCTGACCAGCAATCTGCCGGGCCGGGACTACACCGCCAACAGCATCTTCCTCGGCGTGAAAGTGCAGCGCTGAGGACTTGCGTGCCAAACGTGCGTTGAGATCAGACCGGCCCTTCCGCGGACCGGCTGAACATCGACATCGACTTAAGATGCGGCGCCGCGGCGCTCGGATGGCTTCATCTCATCGAGAAGCGTGCGGATCACACCGGCCATGTTCTCGTTCATGTCGCTGCGCCACAGCGCGAAGGCGACATTGGCCTCGACGAAGCCTTCCGGCGATCCGCAGTCGAACGTGCGGCCTCGATAGTGGTAGCCGTAGAAAGGCTGCTGCTTTTCCAGCTTCAGCATGGCGTCGGTGAGCTGGATCTCGTTGCCGGCGCCTTTTTCCTGGCCTTCAAGGATCTTGAAGATCTCCGGCTGCAGGATGTAGCGGCCGTTGATGTAAAGATTGGACGGCGCGGTGCCGGCCTTCGGCTTTTCCACCATCTCGGTGATGCGGAAACCGTGATGCGTGTCCTCGCCGCGGCCGACGATGCCGTATTTGTGGGTTTCGGCGGGAGCGCATTCCTGCACCGCGATGATGTTGTTGCCGGTCTCCTCGTAGAGCTCGACCATTGCCTTCGTGCAGCTCTTCTCCGACTGCATGATCATGTCGGGCAGCAACAGCGCGAAGGGCTCGTCGCCGACGAGCTCACGGGCGCACCAGACGGCATGGCCAAGTCCCATCGGCACCTGCTGGCGTGTGAAACTGGTCTGCCCCGGCGCCGGCTGCAGCCGTTGCAGGCGGGCGAGCTGGTCGTCCTTGCCGCGCTGGGCCAGCGTGTCATAGAGTTCGAACTGGATGTCGAAATGGTCCTCGATGACGGCCTTGTTGCGGCCGGTGACGAAGATGAAATGCTCGATGCCGGCCTCGCGTGCCTCATCCACCACATACTGGATCACCGGCCGGTCGACGACGGTCAGCATTTCCTTGGGGACAGCCTTGGTGGCCGGGAGAAACCGTGTGCCGAGACCGGCGACCGGGAAGACTGCCTTGCGAACTCTCTTCATGCTTTCAATTATCCGTTTGAGGGCCAGCTCCGCAATCCCCGTTCCAAGACATTTTCACGCCGGAATTCGGGACTACTGGGCAACTGAGAGGAATGTCCACCGGTAAAGCTTCGAAGCGTCTTTTCGTTCCCGGTGGCGCCTATGGTAAACTAATTCCTAACCTGGTTCGGCGATGAATGGTCTTTCCTGAGACAGAGAAGGAGGAAAAGATGTCCGTTCGCAATGCCGCAAAAATTTTTACCAGCGTCATGGCGGCAGCCAGCCTATCGCTCGCTCTGCTGATGCCTGGCCCCGCTTTCGCCGATGCCGGTTTCCGGCAGTGGGTCGCCGGCTTCCGCGCCACCGCCGTGCAGAGCGGCGTTTCCGGCGCCCTCTACGACCAGGCCTTCAGGAACATCAGGGATATCGATCCGGTGGTGCTGGAGAAGGCGCGTACGCAGCCTGAATTCACGGCCCCCGCCTGGGACTATTTCGACAATCGCGTCCATGACCAGTCGGTCGCCGTCGGCCAGCAGATGGCCAGGAAATGGAAGCCGTGGCTGGACCGGATCGAGGCCAGGTTCGGTGTCAACCGTTACATCCTGCTGGCCATCTGGTCGATGGAATCGAACTATGGCGAGATCCTCAAGCGCGACGACGTCATGCGCAATGTCGTGCGCTCGCTGGCGACCTTGGCCTATGCCGATCCGAAGCGGGCGAAATTCGCTCGCACCCAGCTGATCGCCGCGCTGAAGATCCTGCAGACCGGCGATATCGACGAAAGCCATCTGAGCGGATCCTGGGCCGGCGCCATGGGCCATACCCAGTTCATCCCGACCAGCTATCTGCACTATGCCGTCGACATGGACGGCAATGGCAAACGCGACATCTGGAATTCGATCCCCGATGCGCTGGCGACATCAGCCAATTTGTTGAAGAAGAATGGCTGGCAGGCCGGCAAGACCTGGGGCTATGAGGTTGCTTTGCCCGCTGGAAAGCTTCCCGGCGGCTCGAAAACACTGTCGCAATGGCAGGCGCTCGGCGTGGTCAGGGCCAACGGCAAGCCGTTCAAGAACGGCTCCGACAAGGCGACGCTGAAGGTGCCGGACGGCCGCAACGGGCCGGCCTTCCTGATGATCAAGAATTTCACGGTCATCAAAGCCTACAATAACGCCGACAAATATGCGCTGGCCGTCGGCCTTCTTGCCGACGAAATCGCCGGCTCCAGCGGTCTCGTGCAAGACTGGAAGCGGCCTTTCACCAAGCTCACTTTCGAGGAAAGGCAGGAGCTGCAGCAGCGGCTTTCCCAACATGGCCTTTATGACGGCAAGTTCGACGGCAAGATCGGCGACGGCTCGAAATCAGCCATCTTGGCCTTCCAGGCCAAGGCCGGCTTGACCCAGGACGGTTACCCGAGCATGGAAGTGCTGAAGTGGCTCCGGCAGAAATAGAGCCGCCTGCGGTGCCGCGCGGCCTTTCGGGCGCGCAAAGGACACTGTAGCAATCTGGTTGGCGCGGCATTTGCTGCGCCAAGGGATGGAGGAAACGAGTGGCTTCGGCTGCGCGCATCGCAGGGCTTGTTCGTCGCATGCCGGTGCTCATCCTGGCCGTGATCGTGCTCACCGTCGGTGTGGCTGGCGCCTTCCATGCGCCGGCCATGGCGCAGGAGCAGCAAAACCGCGGCTGGTCGCTGCGAGAC
>NZ_RZQY01000376.1:0-5762 GCF_003998575.1 Mesorhizobium sp. M7A.F.Ca.CA.001.10.2.1
CGAGATGGCCGAGCGCGCCGCTGGCGAACTCGGTTTCGACGAACCAGCAATAGGCGCCGAATTTCTCATTGAGGCGGGCGCGCACGGCGACGATATCGCCGCACAGGAAACGCGCCGTGTCGACGAGATGCGAGCCATGGGCCAGCATGAAGTATTGCCTGAGATCGGCCTTGGGATTTCCGGCTGGCTTCCTGGCTAGCCTGCTGGTGACGGGCAGCGGCTGCACGGCATCGGTGTTGGTGTAGCGATGGGTGGAATCGCAGTACCAGGCCTTCAGCGCCAGCACTTCGCCGATCTCGTCGCGAACGAAGTCGCGCGCGGTCTCCAGTGCCGGATCGAAGCGCTTCATGTGGCCGACCTGCAGGATCTTGCCCGAGCGCCTGACCGCTTCGGCCAGCGCCTCGCCCTCCTCGACCGAGGTGCCGATCGGCTTTTCACAGAGAACATGCTTGCCGGCGTTGAGCGCCCTGATCGACATCGGCACATGATAGGCGTCCGACGTGGCGACGATCACCGCTTCCAGCTCGGGATCGGCGAGCATTGCCTCATAGTCGGAATACATTTTCTGCGGTTCGTAAGTGGCGCCCATGCGCGCAAGCAGATCGGGTGCCGCGTCGCAGATGGCGTAGAGGTCGGCATTGCCGGCTTTCACGCAGGATTCCAGATGCGCGAACTGCGCGATGGGGCCGCAGCCGAGCACGCCGACCCTGAGGCGTCTGTCCTGTTTCTTGATCATCGTCTCGTTCTTCAGGCGCCGTAGCTGCGCATAGTCTGGCGGTTGGTCTTGACCGCGCCGGCAGGATCGGCGGCGGCCGTTTCGGATTCTTCCTCCAGCACCAGCCAGCCGTTGAAGCGCGGTGCGGTGTTGGCGATCTCGATGACCGCAGCCGTGGCGCAGACGCCCTTGCCGAGCATGGCCCAGGTACCGTTGGCATCGACGTCCTTGAGGTGGATGTAGCGGATGCGGTCGCGGTAGGTGCGCAGTGTATCGGACATGTCCTTGTGGCCGCGCAGGATATGGCCGGTATCCGGTACCCAGCCGACCAGGTCGGGGTCGAGCAAGGCAAAGATCGTGTCGTAGTCGGCGCGGTCGAACAGCAGCGTGTTGTGGTGGGAGCTAGGATGCAGGGCAACCTGGACGCCGGCCTTGCGTCCGAGTTCGCCGGCCTTGTTGTAAACCTCGGCGGCGATGGCGAACTTATCCTCGCGCGGGCCGTCGGACACCACCGTGGCCGAGCCCATCGATACCAGCGCATTCGGGAAGGCGGCGGCGAAATCGATCCAGCGCTTGGCGGTTTCGAGGTCGGCGCCGATCTCCTCCTTCAGCGTAAAACCACTGTTCGAGCCAAAGGCGAAGGAAACCAGCGTCAGCCCCGACGCCTTCAGCGCGGCGGCGAACTCCTCCGGCTTGTCGCCATAATGTCCGATCATGGTGTCGGTGATCTCGATGCCGGCATAGCCACCGTCAGAGATCGCCTTCAGCAGATCGTCGGGGCCGCCGGTGAACCGGTCTCCCAGCATTTCCCAGGTGAAGGTCTGGCAGCCGACTTTGAGCTCTTTCACGTTCATCCTTTCATTCCTTGGTATCGCCCATTGCTTGATGCCACCCTGCGTCGCCGTGGGATGGACATCCTACTTGACGGAGCCCGCGGTCATGCCGGCGAGGAAGTACCTCTGGGCAACGAGGTAGATGAGCAAGAGCGGTAGCGAGCCGAGCACACTCATCGCCATCATCTGGTTCCATTCGAAGGCGTGCTGACCCATCAACAATTGGATGCCGATCGGGACGGTGCGCATGGACGTTGACTTCGTCAGTGTCAGCGCAAAGAGAAATTCGTTCCAGCACAACAGGAAGGTGTAGACCGACGTCGCCACGATGCCAGGCAGTGAAATCGGGACGATCACCCGCCAAAGCGCTGTCCAACTGGTGCCGCCATCGACGGCCACGGCTTCATCGAGATCGCGGGGCAAGGTGTTCAGATATCCCGTCATCAGCAGGATCGCGTAGGGCAGCGTAAACACCAGATAAGTCAGGATCAGTGCGACATAGGTGTCGAAGATGCCGTATGAGACGACGAGCCCGAAGAAGGGGATCAAAAGTGTGATCGGCGGAATCGTCTGCGTGCTGATGATGATTGTGTTCAGGATGCCCTTGCCGCGGAAGTTGAAGCGGCTGAACCCGTAGGCCGCCAGCAGGGCGATCAGCACCGTCAGCACAGTCACCGCTCCCGCCACGAAATAGCTATTGAAGAAGAAGCGCAGCTTTACCGGGTCGCCAAGGATGGCTGCATACGCTTCCAGCGTGAAGGCCTTTGGCAGGATGGTTGGTGGCAGGGCAAAGATTTCGGTATTCGATTTGAACGAGCTGCTCAGCATCCAGTAGATCGGAAATGCCGCGAAAAAGAGCCCCGCTGCAAGCGCTACATGGAGCGCGACGGTGATCAGCCTGTCTTTCGGCGTATGCCTTTTCCTCATGATGACTACCGAGCCTTCTGATAGCGAATATAGAACAGCGTCAGGCCGAGAGAGATCAGCAAGATGACCACAGCGCTGGCTGAAGCCTGCGACAGGTTGTAGCTCGAAAACGCCAGCTTGTAGGTGTAGGTGCTGAGGACCTCGGTCGAGTAGATCGGGCCACCGCCCGTCGTTATCCAGATTAATGGGAAGACCTGCATGGTCCAGATGAAGTCGAGCAGCGAGATGCTGATGATGATCGGCATCAGCTGCGGAATGGTGATGAAGATCAGCTTCTGGTAGGCTTTCGCCCCGTCGATATCGGCAGCCTCGTAGAAATCCTTGGGAATGCCCTGCAAACCCGCGAGCAGGCTGACCATGAAGAGCGGATAGCCCGCCCAGATGTTGGCAAAGGTGACGGCGTGCAGCGCGGTCTCAGGCGAGGAAAACCATTCGACCTTGGAACCGATGATGCCGATTTGCATGAGAATGCTATTCACGACACCGTTCGGCTCAAGCAGCAGGCGCCAGATCACGGCGATAATCACCGCGGTGAACAGCCAAGGCAGTATATAGAGCACGCGCAGGATATTGCGCAGCGTCGGATTGATGCGGTCGCTGTTCAGCATGAGCGCGAAGGCCATGCCGATGGTCATGTGGAAAATGACACTCATGCATGTGAAGTAGAGCGTGTGCCACAGCGAAGCCCAGAACACGGGGTCGTCGAAGATCGCCTGGTAGTGTTTCAGTCCGGCAAAGGATGGGTCACGACGCAGCACCGCGCTGTTCTGGAACGAGTAGCCAATCACCGTCACCATCGGCAGCAGCATCAGAAGCCCGATTATGAGCAGCGAGGGCGACAGATAGAGGTAGGGTGCGACCGCTCGTTTGAGCTTGTGGTGAGAGCGCTTTTGCCGGGTCATGTGCCAACCTTGGGATACGCCTTCAAGAGAAGGTAAGCTTCAAAAACAGGTCCACTCAAATTGCCGATCCGTTGTTGCCGGGTGGCCTGCCCGAAGTCAGGCCACCCGGTCGAAGTCAGCAAACGGGAACAGGCCGATCAGAATTTCGCCATCCAGCCCTTCTGAGCGGCGGCGGCTGCTTGTTCCGGAGACTGCTCGCCGGCGAGCATCTTTTGGGCTTGCACGTCGAACTGGGTCATCAGGTCTTCTGCCACCGGCAGGCCCGTGAACTCATTGGCGAGATAACCGGTCTTGAAGATTTCAAAAGCCTTGCCGAAAGCCTTGTCCGAGGTCACGAAATCGGGCTTGGCGTTGACGTTGCCCGGGAAGGCGTTTGCAAGCGATACGAGCTTGGCGTTCACCTTTTCACTCATCACATATTGGACGAGTTTCCAGGCCTCTTCCTGATGTTTCGAGGCAGCAGAGATGCCGATGCCCCAGGAGGCATAGGGAAGGCCGCGCTTGCCGGTATAGTTTTCCACGACCGGGACCGGGATGAGGTCGAAGTTCAGCTTGGGATTGCGCTTGCGGATGAGGTTCACATGCGCGAGCGAGTCGATCATCATCCCGACGCGGTTGTTGACGAACTCCTCGACCTTTTCCTGCTCGGTCTTGGTGGCGATGCCGGGCGAGATGGTGCCGGCGTCGTTGAGAGATTTGACGAAGGTGAGCATATCCACCACCGGTTTGCCCTCAAGGTCCGGCTTGCCGTTCGCCATCATCGACTGACCCGAAGCCCAAACCCACGACATCATGTCGTTCTGAACGCCGGATGGCGTTTGCAGCGACAGGGGCAGCACCCAGCCATACTGATTCTTGTCGGCGATCGTCATCTTCTTGGCGGCTTCGAGAAACTCCGCACGGGTCGACGGCAGCTTGGTCACGCCTGCCTGGGCAGCAAGGTCCAAATTCACGAAGACCGGATAGACGAAGGAAGCCACGGGAAACATCACCGCCTTGCCGTCCACCTTGACGATGTCCGCGACCTGGCTCTTGTCGAAACCGCTCGCATCCATCATCGGATTCATGTCGGCGAGTGCGCTCTGCGCATTCAGATTGTTCACCCAGGCACCGTCGAGACCGACGACGTCGCTGAGCGTTCCGGTTGCAGCACCAACCGAGATCTGGTCACGCGTGGTCGCGTAGGGGCCGCTGACCAGCGTCACTTTGATTCCGGGATTTGCGGCCTCGAAGTCATCCATGATTGCCCTGAGCGAGCCGGCCGGCAATTCGGGCTCCCACCATTGGGTGAATTCCAGCGTCGTATCCGCCATGGCGCCGGTTGCGCCAAGCAACCATGCGGCCGCGGCTATTTTCAGCATCGCGGGTTTAATGCGAAACGTCATTTTCTCCTCCTTCTTTATATTCGCCCGCACAATGCGGCCGATCGTCTGATTATTCAGAAGTCTTCTTACGCAGGCGCCTCACCCTCACCCGCGGGTCTTATCGCTGATATTCAGATTGCCAGATGCGTCTCCGGGTCGAAGAAATGGAGCTTGGTATCATCCAGGGCCAACCTGATTTCCGAGCCGGAGCGGACCGTGCTGGTCGGTTCGAATTTCGCCACCGCATTCGACGCCAGGCCGAAATCCTGCACCGCGTCAGGGTCGCCGGAGTCCACCCGGACCGCGTCGATGTCGAGATGGACGATTTGTTCGGATCCAAGTTCTTCGATCGAGGTCACCTTTGCCGGTATCGTCTGATACTTGCGGCCGGATTCGAGGCTGCTGTCATAGAGATCCTCCGGTCGTATGCCGAACACGACCTTGCGCCCCGCATACGACTTCAAGCCCGGCCTGCGCACGAAGGCTGCATCCTGCAGCCGAATGGCCAGGGCGCCGGACATCAGTTCGTCGCCCGTCAGGGTCGCCTCGAAAAGGTTCATCGAAGGAGACCCGATGAAGCCGGCAACGAAGGCGTTCACCGGCGATTCATAGAGTCTCTTGGGTGTGTCGACCTGCTGCAGCACGCCGCCTTTCAACACCGCGACCCTGTCGCCCATCGTCATGGCTTCGGTTTGGTCGTGGGTCACATATATGGTCGTTACGCCGAGTTGCTTTTGCAGACTGGTGATTTCGGCGCGCATTTGAACACGCAGTTTCGCGTCCAGATTGGAAAGCGGTTCGTCCATGAGAAAGGCTGCCGGCTCGCGCACCATGGCGCGGCCCATGGCAACCCTTTGACGCTGTCCGCCTGAAAGGTTCGCGGGTTTGCTGTCCAGCAGAGACGTCAGTTGAAGGGTTTTGGCGATCTCGTCCACGCGCTTTTTGCGCTCGGCCTTCGGCTTGCCTGCCAGCCGCATCGAAAAGCCGATGTTTTCGAACACCGTCATATGCGGGTAGAGGG
>NZ_RZQY01000377.1:0-5734 GCF_003998575.1 Mesorhizobium sp. M7A.F.Ca.CA.001.10.2.1
GACAGCGTCTGCACCGTGGCGCATGAACGCCCGCACAACGGTCGCGCCGAAGAGCATTTCCTGCCGGCCGGCCCCTTCGCCACATTGCCGCTCAAGCCCGGCGAGGACGGCACCAACCGCTCGTCGATCGTCTGGGTCGAGCGTACGCCCGACGCCGAGAAGCTGGTGGCCGGTGACGATCTCCTCTTCGAACACGAACTCGAACAGCGCTTTGGCCTGAAGCTTGGCGAGATCCGCGTTGCCGATAAGCCGCGCGCCTGGCCGCTCGGCCTGACCATTGCGCGCGCCTTCGTCGCACCCCGCATCGCGCTCGCCGGCGATGCCGCCCACGGCATCCACCCGATCGCCGGCCAGGGACTCAATCTCGGCTTCAAGGATGTCGCGGCCCTTGCCGAGGTGATCGTCGAGGCCGACCGGCTCGGCCGGGACATCGGCGCGCTCGACGTGCTCGAGCGCTACCAGCAGTGGCGCCGCTTCGACACGGTGCAGATGGGTGTCACCACGGACGCGCTGAACCGGCTGTTTTCCAACGATATCGGCCCGCTGCGCACCGTCCGCGACATCGGCCTCGGTCTCGTCGAACGCATGCCGCGCCTGAAGGATTTTTTTATCCGGCAGGCGTCGGGACTGTCCGCCAGCACGCCGCGACTATTGAAGGGCGAGGCGATCTGATCGATTCAGCGCCCCCCAACGTCGTCATCCTTGGGCGCAGCGACGCGAAGCGGAGCGAAGACCCCAGGATGACGAAGCGATGGCGTTTCCGCCAATCGCCCAAGGTATGCGCTCAGTTGACCTCGAAACCCAGCTTCTGCCGCAGCCGCAATATCCTCTGGTCGGATATTTCGATGCGTTTCTCGCCGCCCTGGGCGGCGCGGTTGACCATCTGCAGCAGATCGTTTCGCTCGGCGACATCGAGACGTTCGCGTAGAAACGGCGCCAGCTTGTCGATGACAACGGTGGCGTCGTCGACTTGCGCCGCCGCCCATTTGGCATAGATCACCGCCTCGTCGGTCTTCTTCTTGTCGGCGATCTCGGAAATCACCGCGCGGATGACGGCCTCGCGCTGCGGCAGGATGGGCCCATCCTCGGAGACGATTGATGTGATCAGCGTAGCCGCCGCTACGACTGGATCATCGATCGCCGTCAGCGGCGACAGCGCCGCCTGCTTGCGCAGCTTCTTGCGGCGTACCGAGCCCTGAACCCGGCCAATGACATCGGCAACGTCACGCGCGGCCTCGTTCATGGCCTTCATCCGGTACCACCAGAACGCCGCCGCGCCCATCACGCCAAGGATAGCAATCAGGAAAGGCATGTCGAAATCCCCAAGAACCCCGGCGACGATAGGAGAACTCTCGCCTTGCTTCAACACGCAAAAGTTGCGCACGGAACCGAAGCCCGAACGCTCAGCCCGACGCTCTGGTTTTCGAAGCAGCCACAACGCTGGCAGGGCTCTATGACCCCGGTATGTCGTAGATGGCCCGGACCTCGATCGTGCCGAGTTCGGCCAGTGGAATACCAGCGGCAATGTCCAGCGCCGCTTCGAGATCTCCGGCCTCGATCATGACGAAACCAAGCAATTGCTCCTTGGTCTCGGCGAACGGCCCGTCGATAACCAGCCGCTTGCCCTGACGCCGCCGCACGGTTTTGGCTGTTTTCACCGATTGCAGCGCCTGCGCGACGATCAGCAGGCCGCTCTCCTCCAGCGCCCGGTCGTAGGCCAGCGAATCGGCGTCGAGCTTGGCCGACCTTGCCGGGGTCAGCGCGTGAAGATCCTTTTCCTCACCATAACCAGGCAGACATATTTCATTTCCAGCCCCCTTGCCGCTGTGAACCATAGGATGCGCCGACGAGGGCATCGGTGTTGCCACTGACCGCCGCCGCATGATCGAGAAGGCATGCCGCGATGCCGATGATGGCAACCGCCGCCAGAAGCCGGCCAAAGCCGGACGCCGGCGGACGCAGCCAGAAGTCTTCTTCTCGTCGCCCGGCCCCGCAGCCTGCACCTTTCCACGATGCAAAAAACATACTGTCCATGTGAACCTTCCATCCGGCCACAAATCCGTGGCCATCCGCAGGACGGGCGAAGCAGATCAAAGTCGACATTTCTGCACCGGCATTTTCGGAAAAATCTGGCCACCGGTGCCGGCACCGTGCGGTGGTTCAAAGAGCGCAGTGGCCTTCGCGTCCGCGCGCGCTATAGTTGACCGGACGCCGGCTCGGCCTCGACAACGAACCCCAACCACGACAACCAAGGAGGAATTCATGGACCGCACCGCAAACGCCGTCTGGAAAGGCAATCTGAAAGAGGGCACGGGCACGCTCGACACCCAGAGCGGAACCTTGAAGGGCACGCCCTATTCGTTCAAGGCGCGCTTCGAGGACGAGAGCGGCAAATCCGGCACCAATCCGGAAGAACTGATCGCGGCGGCGCACGCAGGCTGCTTTGCCATGCAGTTCTCGCATTTCCTGGCCGAGAACGGCACGCCAGCCACCGAACTCGATGCCAAGGCCGTGGTGACGCTGGTTCCCGGCACGGGGATCACCGGCAGCGCACTCACCGCGGTCGGCAAGGTGCCCGGCATCGATGCGGCGAAATTCACGGAGCTGGCCGAGAAGGCCAAGGCCGGATGCCCGGTCTCGAAGGCGCTCGGCGCCATAAACGTATCGCTTGATGCCCGGCTCGGCTGAAAGCGCTGCATCCGTGTAAGACCCGGCGCGAGCGCCCAGGCGCGCGCCGGCCTATGCTCCCAGCGCGTCCAGGCGAGCGCGCAGTGCGGCGACTTCCTGCTCCAATGCCTCCAACCGCGCCTCCAGGTCGGAAGCAGGCAGGGCCGATGCACTGCGCTGCACCGAAAGGGCGGCAACGTCCACCGGGCCGCTGAGGAGATGAACGTAGCGGTCCTCGCGCTGGCCTGGTCCGCGCGGGATTTCCTGGATGAGTGGCGGTCGACGGCCGATCAGCATGTCGAGTTCGGCGCGCAGATCTTCGATCGACGGGAACCGCGCCATGCGCTCGCCCCGCGCCAGCAGTTCATGGGCCGTCTGCGGCCCGCGCAGCAACAGCAGGCCGATCAAAGCGGTCTGCGGCGTGGTCAGCGAGAAGCGCTGCGCCATCTGGTGCTCGTAGCGCTCGACGCGCGAGCCGAACATCTGCCGCACCAGTCCCTTTTGTTCGAGCAGCTTCAGCCCCCGGTGCACCTCGGTCTGCTCCAGTGCCATCACCGGCTCGCGCGCCGTCTTCTGGTTGGCGGCGGCCAGTGCTGCGTTGAGCGTCAGCGGATAGACATCCGGCGTCAGCTCTTTCTTCTCGATCAGGCAGCCGAGGATGCGGGCTTCGCTGGGAGAGAGGATGGGAAGATCGTCGCTCATTGGACTAAAATCCTTTCTGAGGCCGGCGGGACAGCGCCCCCCTCTGTCCTGCGGGACATCTCCCCCACGTGGGGGAGCTCGCCAGCTTCGCCGAGCGCGCGTCATCCTTCAACCTTTGAGATTGGCTAAGCCGCGATGACAGCCAATCTCCCTCCACGTGGGGGAGATGTCCGGCAGGACAGAGGGGGGCGCTACGGATCGCGACATCCGAGGTTTGCAGCAAATCCGCTCCGCCTAGACCCTTCTCTCCACCATCATCTTCTTGATCTCGGCGATCGCCTTGGCCGGGTTGAGGCCCTTGGGGCAGGTCTGCGCGCAGTTCATGATGGTGTGGCAGCGATAGAGCCGGAACGGGTCTTCGAGGTTGTCGAGCCGCTCGCCGGTGGCCTCGTCGCGGCTATCGATCAGCCAGCGATAGGCCTGCAGAAGCGTTGCCGGGCCGAGATAGCGGTCGCCGTTCCACCAGTAGCTCGGGCACGAGGTCGAGCAGCAGGCGCACAATATGCATTCGTAGAGCCCGTCGAGTTTCTCGCGGTCCTCGTGGCTCTGCAGCCACTCCTTGGCCGGCTCCGGCGACACCGTCTTCAGCCAAGGCTGGATCGAGGCATGCTGGGCATAGAAATTGGTGAGGTCGGGCACAAGATCCTTGACCACCTGCATATGCGGCAGCGGGTAGACTTTTACCGCGCCGGAAATGTCGTCGCAGCCCTTGGTGCAGGCGAGCGTGTTGGAACCGTCGATGTTCATGGCGCAGGAGCCGCAAATGCCTTCGCGGCAGGAACGCCGCAAGGTCAGCGTCGGGTCGATCTTGTTCTTGATCCACAGCAGCGCGTCGAGCACCATCGGCCCGCAATCGTCCATGTCGACGAAATAGGTGTCGATGCGCGGGTTCTCGTCATCGTCCGGCGACCAGCGATAGATGCGGTATTCCCGCAGATTGGTGGCGCCCTCCGGCTTTGGCCAGGTCTTCCCCGGCTTGATCTGCGAATTCTTGGGGAGCGTGAGTTCAACCATGTTCGATCCTCAATACACCCGGGCCTTGGGCGCGATCTTGGCGAGGCTGATGCCGCCGTCCTTTTCAGCCAGCTGCGGCTCGGTGTGCACCGGCCGGTAGGAGAGCGTCACCTTGCCGTCTTCGCTGAGCCTGGCCAGCGTGTGCTTGCGCCAGACAGCGTCGTCGCGCACCGAAAAGTCCTCGCGTGCGTGTGCGCCGCGGCTCTCCTTGCGCGCCTCGGCGCTGTAGACCGTGGTGATGGCATTGGCCATCAGGTTTTCCAGCTCCAGCGTCTCGACCAGATCGGAGTTCCAGATCATCGAGCGGTCGGACACTTTGATGTCCTTCAACTCGCCCCAGATCTGCGAAACGCGCTTGCAGCCGCTTTCGAGGGACTCCTGCGTGCGGAATACGGCCGCGTCTTCCTGCATCGCCTTCTGCATCTTTTCACGCAAGCTGGCCGTCGGCGTCGAGCCATTGGCGTGGCGCAGCCGGTCGAAGCGGTCCATGATCTTTTCGACCGAGGCTTCGTTGGGCGAAGGGATCGCCGACTTGCGGTCGATGACCTGGCCGGCGCGGATCGCGGCCGCGCGGCCGAACACCACAAGATCGATCAGCGAATTCGAACCGAGCCGATTGGCACCATGCACTGAGGCGCAGCCGGCTTCGCCGACAGCCATCAATCCGGGCGACACCTGGTCTGGATTGATCGCCGTCGGATTGAGCACCTCGCCCCAGTAATTGGTCGGCACGCCGCCCATATTGTAGTGGACCGTGGGCAGCACCGGAATCGGCTCCTTGGTGAGGTCGACACCGGCAAAGATCTTGGCCGATTCCGAAATGCCCGGCAGCCGCTCATGCAGGACGGCGGGATCGAGATGGTCGAGATGCAGGAAGATGTGGTCCTTGTTCTTGCCGACGCCGCGACCCTCGCGGATTTCCAGCGTCATGCAGCGCGAGACGACGTCGCGCGAGGCAAGGTCCTTGGCTGACGGCGCATAGCGCTCCATGAAGCGCTCGCCCTCGGAATTGACGAGATAACCGCCCTCGCCGCGCGCGCCCTCGGTGATCAGGCAGCCGGCGCCATAGATGCCGGTCGGGTGGAATTGCACGAACTCCATGTCCTGCAGCGGAAAGCCGGCACGCGCGGCCATGCCGCCGCCGTCGCCGGTGCAGGTGTGCGCCGAGGTGGCCGAGAAATAGGTGCGGCCATAGCCGCCGGTCGCCAGCACCACCATCTTGGCCGAGAAGCGGTGGATGGTGCCGTCATCCAGGTTCCAGGCGAGAACGCCGGTGCAGGTGCCGTCCGGCTCCATGATCAGGTCGAGCGCGAAATACTCGATGAAGAACTGCGCGTTGTTCTTCAGCGAC
>NZ_RZQY01000378.1:0-5712 GCF_003998575.1 Mesorhizobium sp. M7A.F.Ca.CA.001.10.2.1
AGCGTCATCAGTGTCAGCACCAGGCCGCCGACGAAAGCGGCGGAGCGCGGCATGCCCAGGAAATTGATGAACACCGCGAGGCCGAGCAAGCCGAAGACGATTGACGGCACCGCTGCCAGATTGTTGATGTTGACCTCGATAAGGTCGGTGAAACGGTTCTTCTTGGCGAACTCTTCCAGATAGATGGAGGCGGCGACGCCGATCGGCAGCGCCAGGAGCAACACGATCACCATCATATAAAACGAGCCGATGATCGCCACGCCCATGCCCGAGGTTTCCGGGCGGCTGGAGGCGCCGTAGGTGAACAGGCCGCTGTTGAAGTGCTCGGCCATCGCGCCCTCGGCCTTGAGCTTGTTCATCCAGGTGATCTGCTGGTCCGAGACCTTGCGTCGCGCTTCCTCGACACTGAGGTCGATCTGGCCCTTGAAAGCCGAGTCGAGATTGGCGGCGGCGAGGATGTTGACGTTGCGTGTCGTGCCGATCACGGACGGATCGGCGGCAACGATGTCGCGCAACTGGACGCGGGCGCCTTCCGACAGGAAGCCCTTGAGCTTCTGGATCATCGGCTTGTCATCAGGAGAGATGCCGAGCTTGGCCACAAGCGCGTTTTCGGCGAGCTTGGGATAATTTGCCTTGATCAGAACGCTCGGATCGGTTGCACGCTTGCCGGAAGGATCGATCACCTTCTCGTCGAACGAGATCGGCAGTGATACCGTCGTCTGCCAGAAGGCGGTGTAGCCTTTCGAGACGATGGTGATCAGCATGATTGCCAGGAACGCCAGGCCTACGGAAATCGCCACGACGCCATAGAAGCGGAAACGGCGTTCGGCGGCGTAACGGGCCTTCAGGCCGATGTCGCGGCGCGGATGGGCCGCCGCCCTGACCATCGTATCCATGGAAATGTCGGTCATTCGTACTGCTCCCGATATTTGCGCACGATGTAGAGCGCGACGATGTTCATCACCAACGTCAGCGCGAACAGCGTCAGGCCGAGTGCGAAGGCGACCAGCGTCTGCGGCGAATTGAACTCGAGGTCGCCGGTGAGCTGGTTGACGATCTTGACGGTGATGGTCGTCATCGCCTCGAACGGGTTGATGGTGAGGTTGGCGGCGACGCCCGCCGCCAGCACGACAATCATCGTTTCGCCGATGGCGCGCGAGGCGGTCAGCAGGATGGCGCCGACGATGCCGGGCAGTGCAGCCGGCAGGATCACCCGCTTGATCGTCTCGGAGCGGGTCGCGCCGAGGCCAAGCGACCCGTCGCGCATGGCGCGCGGCACCGCGGTTATGATGTCGTCCGAGAGAGAGGACACGACCGGGATCAGCATGACGCCCATGACCAGGCCGGCGGTGAAGATGCTCTGGCCCTGGATGAAGGGCGAACCGCCGGTCAGCGCCGCGGACAGGTCGCGCAGGAACGGCCCAAGCGTGACGACGGCGAAGATGCCGTAGACGATGGTCGGTATGCCGGCCAGAAGTTCAAGCGCCGGCTTAACCACCGAGCGCACCTTGGGCGTTGCATATTCGGCCATGTAGACAGCCGACATCAGCCCGACCGGCACCGCAACCAGCAGCGCGACGGCGGCGATGTAGAGCGTGCCCGCAAGAAGCGGGATCAGGCCGAATTGGCCCTGGCTGCCGCCCGAACCGGCAGCGGCAAAACGCGGATCCCAGACGGTGCCGAAGAAGAAACTCATCGGCGAGACGCTTTCGAAGAAGGTGATCGTCTGGAACAGCATCGAAAGCACGATGCCGATGGTTGTCAGGATGGCGATGGTGGAGGCGGCAAGCAGCCCCCACAGCATCAGCCTCTCGACATTGTTGCGGGCCCTGGCGCGCGGCTCGATCTGCCTGAGCGCATAGAAGGCGCCGGCGATCGAGGAAACGAGAATGACAATGGCGCCGAACAGGCCGAGCCGGTCCTGGACCTTGTTCGCCTCGACGGCGATCGGGATCATGTAATCCTGCGTGTCGCTCGCCAGTGCCACACCCTTGGCGGCGAGCAGCGGCTGCAGCTCGGCAAAGCTGGCAGGCATTGCGGCCAGTGTGCCGGCATCGAGTTTGCGCAGGCCCCTGGCGAGGCTCTTTACGAGGCTGACATCCAGTGCCTCACTGGCAACCTTGCTGTCGACGGTGCGCTCGGGCAAGGCAGTGTGAATGTGTCGGTCAAGATAGACGGAAGACCCGACGGTCCAGACGGCAAGCAGCAAAAGAGCAGGCAGAACGGCGAGCAGGAAGGCCCACCAGCCATGATAGTGGGCGCGCGAATGCGGCTTGACCTTGCCATTGTCCTGGGCCGCGGCACGTTGCCGACCGATGAAAAAGGCAACCAGGCCGACGGCAACGACGATGGCCAGTACGAGCAAGGACGACATGGACCCACCCCAAGAGAAATTCTTACGCAGCCGCCATTGCGGCCTGCGATGAAACCGGGGCGCGGGATTTGGCCCGCACCCCGGTTCGGCAGCTGATTACATCGACTTTCCGGCGGCGAAAGCGTCACGCTGGGCCTGACGCTCGGCATCCGGAGCAGCAACGAGGCCGTATTCGGCGAGCGGGCTTTCCGGGCCAACCATCTGGTCGTCAAGGAAGAACTCGACATATTCCTTGAGGCCGGGAACGACGCCCAGATGCGCCTTCTTGACGTAGAAGAACAGCGGGCGCGAGACGGGATACTTGCCGCTGGCGATCGTCTCGGTCGAAGGCACGACGTCTTCCACGGTGGCGACCTTCAGCTTGTCGGCATTGTTCTCATAGAAGGCGAGGCCAAACACGCCGACGCCGGTCTTGTTGGAGTCGATGCGGGCGAGCGTCTCGGTATAGTCGCCATCGATGTCGACGGCCTTGCCGTCCTTGCGGATGGCGATGCAGGTTTTGCCGATTTCCTTGTCGTCGGCAATGCCGGCGGCCTTGAGAGCAGCCTTGTCACAGCCGGCATCGAGAAGCTTGGTCTCGAACACTTCGCGCGTGCCATGCTTTTCGCCCGGAATGTAGGCGGCGATGTCCCAGTCGGGCAGCTTCGGATTGACCTGGCTCCACTTGGTGTTCGGATTGTCGACGAGCTTGCCGTCGACGACCAGCTTGGCTGCCAGCGCCTTGTAGATGTCGGCGGGAACCAGCGCCCAATCCGGGCCCTTGATGTCGGTGGCGAAGACGATGCCGTCATAGCCGATCCGGACTTCCTGGACTTCCTTCACGCCGGCGTCGGCGCAGGACTTGAGTTCGTCCGCCTTGATCGGACGCGACGAATTGGCGATGTCGATCGTGTCTTCGCCGACGCCCTTGCAGAATTCCTTGATGCCCGCGCCGCTGCCGCCGGATTCGACGACCGGGGTCTTGAAGTTGGTGAATGTTTCGCCGAACTGCTCGGCGACAATCTTGGCATAAGGTAACACGGTCGATGACCCGGCGACCTGGATCTGGTCGCGCGCGGCGGCGAAGCCGGACGTCGCGGCGAGCGCAAGCGCAGCGGCCGACGCCGTATAGAGGAATTTCTTCATGTGGCCTGCTCCTGTTCGGAAGATGGTCTCTCGGCGCTCGTCAGTCGGCGCCCGCTGAGGCCAATAGCCTTCGATTATAACAGTCGCATGACAGTTTGATGTCACCCCGGTAACGCGTCATCGGGATGAGCAGAATGCCGCCTGGCCGGCACTCCCGACGCAGCCCCGCTTTGTCACCGGAATCAGGGACTTGCTCGATTCGGTCGAGGCTGGCCGGCGATTTGGGGATCAGCCGGCCTTTATGAAGAAAAGCCGGACGGGAGCGCGTTGCTCTCAGCCAGACGGTGTCGTGGCCGGGCCATCGCCGAAAACAGGTCCGTTGGGGTAGGTTGACGCTGTCTCATGCCGGCGGTCGCTGCTCCCGCCCGTAACTGGGAAGAGCGGAATTCGAATGTCGCCATTGTCTCGGCTGGATGCCGCCTTTCATATGGTGCGATCGCACCATAGTCTTGGCCGCTGACAGGGGCGCGAATCTTCGCCGTATTCCCGGTACTCGGGCAGAGCCGGCCTTACCCGGCGTTGCGCTGCGCCTGCCGGCTGGCGCCGACCCAGCGCTCGACCTTCTCGAGCAACGCCCGGGGACTGATCGGCTTGGGCAGATAGTCGTCCATGCCTGCCTCCAGGCAGCGCTCGCGGTCGCCCTTCAGCGCATGCGCGGTGACGCCGACGATCGGCACATGGGTGCCGGTTTCTTCCTCCAGCCGGCGAATGGCGGCGGTTGCTTCGAGACCGTTCATCTCCGGCATGGAGACATCCATCAGGATCATGCACGGGTTCAGCCGGCCGAAGGCGTCGAGCGCCTTGCGGCCATTGCCGACGATCTCGAAACCATAACCGGTCTCGCCGAGGATCTGGGTGAACACCATCTGGTTCACCTCATTGTCCTCGGCCACCAGGATATCCAGCCTGTCGCCGCCAGCCGCCACCGGTGGCCGGGGGCGAATTGAGGGCGGCTGCAGCAGCGCCCGCTGTTCGGACGGCGCCGAGGGCTGCGTCCGCATCACATAACCCGCAGCGACGTCGGCTGCGAGCGGCTGCGCGTCGCTGCCGCTCGTGTTGTGGCGATGCCGCTGGATGGTGGCGACCAGCGTTTCCAGCAGCACCGAGGAGCGCGCCGGCTTGATCAGCTGGGCATCGATGCCAAGATCGCGATAGCTGGTGTTGGCGAGCGACTGGTCGACCGAGGTCAGCATGATGATCGGCATGCCGGCAAGGCCGGCGGTGCTGCGCACGATCCGCGCCATTTCGGCGCCGCTCATTCCAGGCATCTGGTAGTCGAGCACGACGCAATCGACCGGGACACCATAGGCAGCGGCGGCGATCAGTACCTTGAGGCCTTCGGCGCCGCTTTCGGCCGCGCAGGAATCGAACGTCCACGATGTCATCTGTTCGGTCAGGATGGCCCGATTGACGGCATTGTCGTCGACAATCAGCACACGCGCACCGGTCACGTCGATCGGCATGATGCGCTGTCCGTTCTGCTGTCCGGCCCGCGGCAGCGTCACCGAGAACCAGAAAGTCGAGCCCTTGCCTTCCGCACTTTCGACCCCGATGTCGCCGCCCATCAGTTCGACGAGCCGCGAGGTGATGGCAAGACCGAGGCCGGTTCCCTCATGCCGCCTCGTCGAAGAGGTGTCGACCTGGCTGAATTTCTCGAACACCAGTTTCAGTTTTTCCTCGGGGATACCGATACCGGTATCGGTGACCGAGATCGTCAGCTTCGTTCCGGTCGGAACCCTCTCGCCGGTGACGTCGACCAGCACATGGCCTTCATCGGTGAATTTCACCGCGTTGCCGAGCAGGTTGGTGACGATCTGTCTGATACGGCCGACATCGCCGACGAACAGGCTCTCGAGCCGAGGTTCGACACGCACGATCAGCTCGAGGTCTTTTTCCTTGGCTCGTGTCGACACCAGTGTCGCCACATCCTCGATCGCCTCGGCCAGATTGAAGGGCGCCGGATCGAGCACCAGCTGACCGGCATCGATCTTGGAGAAGTCCAGTATGTCGTTGATGATGGTGAGCAGCGCATTGCCCGATTTCACGATGATGTCGGTGAACGTCTTCTGCTTCGGGTCGAGGTCCGATTTGGCCAGCAGTTCGGCCATGCCGAGCACGCCGTTCATCGGCGTGCGGATCTCATGGCTCATATTGGCGAGGAATTCCGACTTGGCGCGGTCGGCGAGCACGGCGCGCTGACGCGCCTCGCGCAG
>NZ_RZQY01000379.1:0-5711 GCF_003998575.1 Mesorhizobium sp. M7A.F.Ca.CA.001.10.2.1
CGACAAATCATGGTCGGTGACCGACTGGTAGCATTCGATCTCGGGAAGCTCCGATGTGTTGGAAGCCGGCAGCAGGTCGACCAGCCGGCGCATCTGCAGCAGCGCCTCGACGTCATTGTCATAGGCTCCGTCGGCGATCGACGATTTCGTCGTATGGACGGAAGCGCCGCCGAGGCTCTCGGCGGTCACCGTCTCGTTGGTCACGGTCTTCACCACATCCGGTCCGGTGACGAACATGTAGGAAGTGTCGCGCACCATGAAGATGAAGTCGGTCATGGCAGGCGAATAGACGTCGCCGCCGGCGCACGGTCCCATGATGACGGAAATCTGCGGAATGACGCCTGAGGCCAGCACGTTGCGCTGAAAGATCTCGGCATAGCCGCCGAGTGCTGCCACGCCTTCCTGGATGCGCGCGCCGCCAGCATCGTAGAGGCCGATGATCGGCGCCCGGTTGCGCAGCGCCATCTCCTGCACCTTGATGACCTTCTCGGCATGCGCTTCCGACAGCGAGCCCCCGAATACGGTAAAGTCCTTGGCGAAGAGGTAGACCGGGCGGCCGTTGACGGTGCCCCAGCCGGTGACGACGCCGTCGCCGGCGATCTTGGTGTTCTCCATGCCGAAGTCGGTCGAGCGGTGCTCGACATACATGTCGAATTCCTCGAACGAGCCCTCGTCGAGAAACACCTCGATGCGTTCGCGCGCGGTGAGCTTGCCCTTCTTGTGCTGGGCATCGATGCGAGCCTGGCCGCCGCCCATGCGGGCAATCTCGCGGCGGCGCTCGAGTTCCTTGAGAACGTCTTTCATCGATTACCTCCCAAGCCAGTGGCATTTCGTGGTAATCGTGCCGGCAAGCGAGCGCAAGCGCCGCTTGCGCCACGGGTTTTGTTGCGCTGCAGCATGACGCCCCTTGCATTTGGCGGCGAACTCAGCCATATGCAGCCCATAGGCGCTTGGGCCGGGAACGAATCCGGCCTTCTCGACGAATGAGACTGGTTGCGTCTGTTTTCCCTCTTTCCGGTATATCGGCCCTTTTTCCGGTAAATCACAAAGCGGTGAAAAAGCCCCGTGGCATGATGCCTGCGGGCACGACAGCGCAGCCGAGTGGACGAATACGTCCGCCCGCCTTGTCGTTCATCACAGATTTTTCGACGGCAGGTTGCGCCCTGCCGCCATCGATGTTTGCGGCCAGAAGCCGCGTGAAAGAAGATTATTTTGACCAACGAAAACACTTTGCCCGGTAGCACTGCGGAACTCACCGGTTTCGCGGCACTGGGTATTACGGGCGCGCTGCTCAAGGCCACCCACAACGCCGGCTTCGCCGAGCCGAAGCCGATCCAGGCACAGGCGATCCCCCCTCAGATGGAAGGCCGTGACATTTTCGGCATCGCCCAGACCGGCTCCGGCAAGACCGCGGCCTTCGCGCTGCCGATCTTGTCGAAGATCATTGCGCTTGGCACCAAGCGCCGGCCGAAGACGGCGCGTGCGCTGATTCTGGCGCCGACGCGCGAACTCGCCGTGCAGATCGAAGACACGATCAAGATCCTCGCCAAGGGTGCGCATGTCTCGACCGCGCTCGTGCTCGGCGGCGTGTCCCGCTTCAGTCAGGTGAAGAAGGTTGCTCCCGGCGTCGACATCCTGATCGCCACGCCCGGCCGGTTGACCGACCTTGTGCGTGAGGGCGACCTCGTGCTTGCCGACACCAAATGGCTGGTGCTCGACGAAGGCGACCGCATGCTCGACATGGGCTTCATCAACGACGTCAAGCGCATCGCCAAGGCGACGGCGCCCGACCGTCAGACGGTGCTGTTCTCGGCGACCATGCCCAATGAAATCGCCGAACTGGCCAAGGGCCTGCTGAAGAACCCGATCCGCGTCGAAGTCGCGCCGCAAAGCACGGCGGCGGCCGAGATCGTGCAGGGCGTCGTCTTTGCCCGCACCAAGCAGAAGCGCCAGGTTCTGTCGACGATGCTCGCCGACGAGGCGATGAAGTCCGTCATCATCTTCTCGCGCACCAAGCATGGTGCCGACAGGGTGACCAAGGACCTAGAGCGCGACGGCTTCAAGGCCGCCGTCATCCACGGCAACAAGTCGCAGAATGCCCGCCAGAAAGCGCTGAACGATTTCCGCGACGGCTCGGTGCGCATTCTGGTGGCGACCGACATTGCGGCGCGCGGCATCGACGTCCCCGGCATCAGCCATGTCGTGAATTTCGACCTGCCTGATGAAGCCGAGAGCTACGTCCACCGCATCGGACGTACCGGCCGCAACGGCATGGACGGCATCGCGATCACGCTTTGCGATCCTTCCGAGAACAGCAAGCTGCGCCAGGTCGAGCGCATCATCCGCACCAAGCTGCCGATCGTTGCCGACCATCTCGGCAGCCCCGATCCGCTGCGCAATCCGGCTGAAAAGAACGAGCGCTTCGAGCCGGCCAATGATCGCAACGACCGCAATGGCCGTCGCGACGGCAGGCGGCCCGGTGGCGAGAACAAGGGCAACGGCTTTGGCAAGAAGCGCTTCGGCGACAAGCCTGCCTTCGCAGGCGAGCGCAAGCCGGAAGGCGCCAAGCCGGCCTTCAAAGGCAACAACAAGCGTCGCTTCGGCGGCAAGCGTCCGGCTGCGCGGGCTGCGTAAGCCAGATCGCGTTGTAATCAGTCAGGCTTAGCCTGGCTGATTGCCGGGACAGACCAAGGAAAGGGCGGCTGAAGCGATGCTTCGGCCGCCCTTTTTCGTCGGCTTACTTCACCACCGCTTCGATCCAGACGGCGATCCTTTGCGCCAGAAACGCCGTGGTCGATGGCGACAGCGCGTCGCCGGCAATGACGTGACTGTCCGGGTCGCCGGTGTCATCGACCGGAACCAGTTCATGCGGCGCGCCCCAGCGCCCGGCAATCTCGCGGGTGCGGTCGGCCCGCACCACTTTGTCCGAATCAGAAAAGATGAACAAAGCAGGGATGGTCGCCTTCTCCACCGGCGCGCCATAGGCAAGCTCGGTCAGCGCCTGCATCGGCAAGGTTGCTTCGATCGGATAGCGGGTGGTCCAGAATTCTTCATTCAGCGCGTTGCGCGGCACGAAGCTGTGTTCCTTGCCGGCGACCAGCCTGGCAATTTGTTTGCCCCACGGCATGGTCAGGATCTCGGCGCCCGAAGCCTTGACGCCGAAGTTCGGGGAGATGAACGCAATCGCCGCCACCTCGTCCGATGCACCGGGCTGCGTTGCCGCCCAGACCGCCAGCGAGCCGCCGGTCGACGTCGAGATGACGATCACCTTGTCGCCGATCGCCCGGCCGATGGCGAGCGCTTCCTCATAGTCGTTGATCCAGGCGTTGATGCTGCCTTGCGTCATCGCCGCGCCATCCTGCCCGTGACCGGTGAGCCGGGTGTAGAAGAGATTGGCATCAAGCTGTTCCGCCACTTCGTCGGGCAGCGGGCGGACCTCGCCCTTCGATGCGGAAAAGCCGTGGATGTAGACGATCGACAGCGGCGTCCTGGCATGCACCAACGGATCGGCCCAGACGATCTCTTTTTCCAGCCCGTCACGGATTCCGGGGATGGCGGCTTCCGCCTTTGCCACATAGGCCTGCGGATCGTCAGCGATGAGCGAGGGATCGAAACGGATCGTGGTGTCGACGCGAACGCGCGGGCCGAGCACGAAGGCCAGTGCGAGAATGGCGATCAGGCCCAGCACAGCAAGCACGATCCGTCGCCCCATCGCAGACTCCACGCAGCACTTGTCTCAACCATGACCCAGGCGGCCCGAAACGGTGGGCCTGCCAATTTCGCCGGCGTCCTATTCGATCGGGGGTTTGCGGTCGTAATGCAGCGGCCGCGCCTTCCAACTGGTCATCAGGCTGATAAACCCTCTGCACAGCGGCCTCGGCAGCAGGCCGAGCAGTTTCAGGGGCCAGCTGGTCCGGCGCGGGAAATGGACTTCGAAGCCGCCCGACTTGATGCCCCGCGCCATGCGGCGCGATGCGCGGCTGACCGGCATCAGTCCCGGCATAGGCAGCATGTTCTTCTCGGTCAGCGGGGTGTCGATGAAGCCGGGATTGAACACCTGGATACGCACGTTCATCTTGTCGAAATCATACTTCAGCGACTCGGCCAGGATGTTGATGGCCGCCTTGGTGCCGCCATAGGCGGCCGTTGTCGGCCAGCCGAAATAGGATGTCACCGAGCCGACCAGCACGACATGGCCGCGCGCCCGCACACGCATGCGTTCGACCGCGGGCACGAGGCCGTTGATGATGCCGAAATAATTGACCTCGAAGGACCGGCGAAAGTCGTTGACGACAAGATTCTCCCCCGGCGTCGAAATGTAGTTCCCTGCATTGAAGATGGCGAGCACGATGGGACCGAGCTCCTTCTCGATCGCGGCGACGGTTCTTGCCATGCGCGGCTCGTCGGTGACATCGCAGGGAAAGGCCGTGACACTGCCCGGCATCTGCGCGGTCTCGACGACAAGCGTGTCGATCGGATCGTCGTCAAGCGCCGTCACCGCGACGGCATAGCCCTGGGAAGCAAGATCCCTGGCCAGCGCACGGCCGATGCCGCTTGAGCCGCCCGTGATCCAGGCGACGCCGTGCTTCGGGTTAGCCCGGTAGAGTGTCATGCTGCGCCCTGTCGACTTGTTGGTGCTTTGCTCTAGAGCGGTTCACCGTTTCACGGAAACGGCGAACTGCTCTATCTCCTTGTTTCTACGCAATTCCGGACGGAAAACCGTTTCACACTTTTCCTGGAATTGCTCTAGCGGTGAAGAAATCGAATGAAAAGCCGCTTTTCAACGTCAGCCGGAAATGAACAGTGGCGCAAGAGGCCAGCCTCGGGAAGCGCCGACGCAACAACAGCACTGCAAATGCGACTGGACCAGACAAATTCTTGCCTTGAAACCGCAGCTTCGGGTTTCTAGGGTTTCGGCGCACCTACACAAGGAATCCTGAATGCCCCGTTCTGTGATCGACGCGATCGGCAACACGCCTCTGATCCGCCTCAACAAAGCTTCGGAACAAACCGGTTGCGAGATCCTGGGCAAGGCCGAATTCATGAATCCCGGCCAGTCGGTCAAGGATCGTGCGGGCCTGTTCATCATCCGCGACGCCGAGAAGCGCGGGCTGCTGAAGCCCGGCGGCGTGATCGTCGAGGGAACGGCGGGCAATACCGGCATCGGGCTGACGCTGGTCGCCAAGGCGCTCGGCTACCGGACCGTCATCGTCATTCCCGATACGCAGAGCCAGGAAAAGAAGGACACGATCAAGCTGCTCGGCGCTGAGCTGATCGAGGTGCCGGCCGTGCCCTACAGGAATCCCAACAACTACGTGAAACTGTCGGGGCGGCTGGCCGAGCAACTGGCAAAGACAGAACCGAACGGCGCCATCTGGGCCAACCAGTTCGACAATGTCGCCAACCGTGACGGCCATATCCGCACCACCGCGGAGGAGATCTGGAACCAGACCGGCGGCAAGGTCGACGGTTTCGTGTCGGCGGTCGGTTCTGGCGGCACGCTGGCCGGCGTCGCCTCCGGACTGAAGGCCAAAAGCCGGGATGTGAAGATCGCGCTCGCCGATCCGCTGGGGGCCGCGCTCTATTCTTTCTACACCAGCGGCGAGCTGAAGTCCGAAGGCAGCTCGATCACCGAAGGCATCGGGCAGGGGCGCACCACCGCCAATCTCGAAGGGTTCACGCCGGATTTTTCATTCCAGATCCCCGATGAG
>NZ_RZQY01000037.1:0-19061 GCF_003998575.1 Mesorhizobium sp. M7A.F.Ca.CA.001.10.2.1
AGATCAACCAGCCGGTCGCCGCTATCCGCACCTATGCCGAGAATGCGGGCCGCTTTCTCGAAACCGGCAAAACCGAACCGGCCAGCGGCAATCTGACGTCGATCGTGTCGATGACCGAGCGCATCGGCGCGATCACCGGCACCTTGCGTACTTTCGCCCGTCGACCCGGGGTTGCCGCTTCGCCGCTGCCGGTGCGCGAGGCAATTGATGGCGCGCTGTCGCTGCTGTCGGGCCGCATCCGTGATTCCGGCGTGACCATCGTCAAGCCGCGCGGCAATGCCTCGCCGGTGGTCATGGCCAGCCGCATCCGGCTGGAACAGATCCTGGTCAATCTGTTGCAGAATGCGCTGGACGCTATGAAGGACCAGCCCGATCCCCGCATAGAGATCCAACTTGCCGAGCACGACGACAGGGTGCTGATTTCGGTGCGCGACAACGGCCCAGGTCTCGGCCCGGAAGCAGCCGGCAATCTGTTCATGCCGTTCCAGACCACCAAGGAGAAGGGGCTTGGCCTCGGGCTGGTGATCTCGCAGGAGATCGCCCAGGAATTGGGCGGCACGCTGCGGCTCGATCCCGGCAATGGCATCGGCGCATCCTTCACCATCGATTTGAGGCGAATTGAATGATTGAGGGATCAGGGCTGGTGGCGCTCGTCGACGACGATGCGGACCTGCTGCACGCCACAACGCAATTGCTCGAGCTTGCCGGCTTCGCTGTGGTCGCGCGCGACGCCGCCGAGGCAGCGCTTGCCGTTGTCGACAGGACCTTTGAAGGCGTGGTGGTCAGCGACATCCGCATGCCGGGCATGAACGGGCTGCAGCTGTTCGATCGCATCAAGGCGATCGACCCGGACATACCCGTGATCCTGGTCACCGGCCATGGCGACGTCGATCTCGCAGTGGCCGCGCTCAAGGACGGTGTCTACGATTTCATCTCGAAACCCTATGCCGGCGAGCGCCTTGTCGAGGCGCTGAAACGGGCGAGTGAGAAGCGACGGCTGGTGATGGAGAACCGGCGGCTGCGCGAAGCCGCGGCCCTCGCCACTGACGGCCTGCCGCTGATCGGCGAGGCTCCTGCCATCAAGCGACTGCGCGAGACCTTGCGCCAGATTGCCGACATGAACGTCGATGTGCTGGTCGAGGGAGAAACGGGAACCGGCAAGGAAGTGGTGGCGGACCTCCTGCACAGATGGGGGCGACGGCGCGCAAAACCCTTCGTGGCACTGAATTGCGGTGCGCTGCCGGAGACGGTCATCGAGAGCGAGTTGTTTGGCCATGAGGCGGGCGCGTTCACCGGCGCGCAGCGGCGGCGGATCGGCAGCATCGAGCATTCCAGCGGCGGCACGCTGTTTCTCGACGAGATCGAATCCATGCCGCCGGCGCTCCAGGTCAAGCTGCTGCGCGTGCTCGAAACACGCAGCCTCACTCCACTTGGCTCGAACGACATCAGGCGCATCGATCTCAGGGTCGTCGCCGCGACCAAGGTCGATCTGGGGCGGTCGGACCAACGCGGTGATTTTCGCGAGGATCTGTATTTTCGCCTTAACGTGGTGACGCTGCGCATCCCGCCGCTGCGCGAGCGTCGCGGCGATATCCCGATGCTGTTTGGGCATTTCCTGGGCAAGGCGGCAGAACGGTTCGGCCGGCCTGTCGCGAAGATGAACGCTGCGGTCAGCGATCATCTCCAGTCGCATGACTGGCCAGGCAATGTGCGCGAGCTTGCCCATTTTGCCGACCGTGTTGCGCTCGGCCTCGGTCCGGAAGATGGGACGAGGGCGGTCTCCGCGCATTCGCCGGAGCCTACGGCAGCATTGCCCGAACGGGTCGGCCAATACGAAGCACAGCTCATCCGCGACGCGCTGCGCGACCATAGTGGCGAGGTGCGCGGCGCCATCGATGCGCTCGGCGTACCGCGCAAGACCTTTTATGACAAACTCAAGCGCTACGGCATTGCCGCATCAGAGTTTCGCAATGGCGGCGACGCCGACACGCAACCATCTCGGAAAAGCGATGAACACGACGCTTGAAACGACGGCAAATCCCTTGCCGGAAGACCTTACCTTTCTCGCCGAAAGGCTGGCGGCGTTCAACGACGGCGATGTCGGCGCATCCGAAAGGAAGGCGCTTGTGGTGTTTGTGCGCGACGAGGATTGCGCGGTCGTCGCCGGCATTTCCGGTTACACCGCCTGGGGCTGGCTCTACGTGCAATGGCTCTGGGTCGATGAGCGGCTGCGCGGCCAGCATATGGCCGGCAAGATGCTGGATGCGGCCGAACAGGAAGCCATGGCACGCGGTTGCCGGAATGCCTGGATCGACACCTTCAATCCGAATGCCGCCAAAGTCTATCAGCGTCACCTTTGGAACGCTCGCCGATTTCCCTATCGGCCGCAGCCGCATCTTTCTACAGAAGAGGCTGGCGTTGGTCTGATCCATCCCGGCGGAACCGGGATGGACTGTCTTCCTGCCTGACCCGCAATCCGAACGAAGGTGGTTATGGTCCGGCGGACCGTTACTCGGCCGGAACCAGGCCTGGGTCTCCCATCGGGCTTGCTCTGGTTTCCTTGCGTGCCGACGCACGGGCGAGCACGCTTTGGCGGTTTACGGATCTGCGCTCGGCATCGATGCGATGGATCAGGATTTCCGCACGCTCGATCGACCCGAGCAGGGCCAGGATCGTGCCGCGTTCGGCGGCACCGGCATTCGGTCCGAGCGCCAGCGTGCGGGCACGCAGTTCCTCGACCCCAGGCAGATTTACATGGCCGGCCGGCATCTGCGGGCTGGAAATTCCGTAAGTAGGCAAGATTTCGCGCAGCGACGTGTCGAGCTTGTTCAGCGCGACGTCGACGATGGCTTGCGCCGGGTTGCTGAACTTCTCGCGCCTGACGCGGCGCGCCACCTGATGCATCGATTCCGTCAGGGCGGCCGTGAAGTCGGCTTCCTCGATCAGGCTGGCGATCAGATCGAGCTGTTCGTAAGGCAGATCCTCCTTCATCAGCGCGGCGGTGTAGGCGCGGATATCGCGGCTGAGGATGTCGGTCGCCAGATAGTGCTCGCCCGGATCCGACGGCGCCTTCTTGGAAGAGCGTGCGATGTCGAGGAACATGGCGCCGGCCTCCAGATGGCGGGCCGTCTCTTGCTGCACGGCGGGAATGGCCTTGGCAAAATCGCTGGCCAGTTTGCGGTCGAGGAATTTCGGCGTCGAGAAATCCTCCGCGTCGTCGGCATCCGTGTGGCCGACACGCGATAGCACCCGCTCGAACACGCCGATGAACGGGAACAGCAGCACTGTGTTGAAGACGTTGAAGAAGGTCGAGTAGAGGCCGACCGCGACCGGCACCAGGGGGAAGGTCTCCTTGCCGTCGACAATCACCGGAACGGCCGGATCGCCGCCGAAGAACTGCATGGCCCATTCCAGCACCTGGATGGAGACGAAGAACAGAGGGATGGTGATGCACACCCCGATGATATTGAACGAGATGTGCGCATAGGCGGTCCGCTTGGCGTTCTTCGAAAGGTTGAGCGAAGCCATCCACGACGTGATCGTGGTGCCGAGATCGGCACCGAGCGAGAAGGCGACGGCGGTTGTCCAGTCGAGAATGCCCGCCGCGCCAAGGCCCATGACGATGCCGATCGTCGCCGAGGACGAGTGGATCATCGCGGTCACGCCGGCGGCGATGAACACGCATTTGAAAAGGTTGAGGTAGGAGTCGGCCGTCAGCGTCTGCAGCAGCGCCATGACTTCCGGCAGGTTGCGAAGCGGACGCAGGCCGCCGGTCATCAGGTTGAGGCCGTAGAAGATCAGAGCGAAACCCATGCAGGCGAGCGCTATGTTCTTCACCTTTTCGCTTTTGGCGAAGCAGTAGACCAGCGAGAACACGCCGGCCAGGATCAATCCGAGCGGACCGAGCGGCAGGGCGATGAGCCCGTTGCCGAGCGTGGTGCCGATGTTGGCGCCCATGATCACGCTGATCGCCGGCCGCAGGGCGATGACACCGGCATTGACCAGCCCGACGACCATGACGCTCATCGCCGTCGACGACTGGATGACGCCGGTGATCAGCGTTCCCGCCAGCACGCCTTTGACCGGCGTACCGGCTGCCTTGGCGAGAAAGTCGCGCATCCGGTTGACCGACAGCGCCTGGATGCCGTTTGCCATGAAATCCAGACCGAGCATGAAGATGCCCAAGCCGCCGATCACCGGCACGAGGATGTCCTTGAAGATATCTATGTCCATTTCAGGCAGTCCCCAACAAGTCGCCACGACGACGCGGTATGAAGTTCAGTTGCTGCGCAAGGCAGCTTCGTTCGGGTCAGTTTCCGACCGGCAATTGCCTTGCCCAATACTGTTCGATCTGGCCAATGAGCGCTTTCGGCAGCGGCACATAGCCGAGTGCGGTGGCGTCGCCGGCACCTTGCGCGAAGGCGAGCCGGAAAAGATCATGCACGCGGCGATAGCGATGTTCCGAACGCCCCGAGACCTGGACAACGGCGAACACCGCCGTGCTGATCGGGTACGCACCATCTCCGCTGCGATTGGTGAGGGAGGCGAAGAAGTCGGTCGTTTCCCCCCAGGCGACGGAGGTGGCCGCTGCTTGCACGCCCTGCGGGTCCGGTTTGACGAACTTGCCGGATTTGTTCTGGACCGCTGCGAAGGGAAGGCCGGCGCGAAGAACCTGGCCGTATTCGGCGTAGGCAATCGCCCCCTTGCTCGCAGCCACGGCACGAAGAAGCGCTTGCGTACCTTCCGCGCCTGTCCCGAGCGGCCAGTCGATCAGAGTGTCGGCTCCAAGCTTCGTCTTCCAGTCTTCGCTTGTCGATGACAGAAACTCGGTGAAGACATAGGTTGAGCCCGAACCGTCCTGCCGGTGGATGACGCCGATGGCGAGATCGGGAAGGGCTATGTCGGGATTGAGCACCCTTATCGCAGGATCGGACCAGGACTTTATCTTGCCCAGATAGATGTCGGCGATCACCGGGCCGGAGAGGCGCAGACCTTGCTCCGGCAGGCCATCGAGATTGGCGACCACCGCGATCCCGCCCATGACGATCGGAAATTGCTGCTGGCCGTTCCTGGCGAGATCATCAGCCGGCACGGGAACATCCGTGGCGGCGAAATCCAGTTCGGGCTGCGCAAGCCGCATCAGGCCGGCAAGGGATCCGACCGGTTCATAATCGACGGTCCAGTCCAGCGTGAAGAAGTCGCCGCCGTCGGCGCGTGCAGCCTTGTATGTCGTTGCCCACTTGCCGATGATCGGCGCGGCCAGTGTCGACCCCGCACCGCGAATGGGCTCAGCCCGCGCAGCGGATCCGATCATGGCCCCGATGATTGCAAGGGCGAGCGCAGCTGCCGCCCCCGAAATCGTCGGCCGTGCACCGCGCAATAAAGCTAAACCTGCTGACAACATAAATTGAATCCCAACTATACTGCCGCCGCTATGCAGGCGCGCATCAATGGCCATACGCCTGCGAAATGAGGCGTCAGCTGAAAACAAGATCGCTGTTGTCTTGTATTAATTCTTCTTAACGGTTGGATGACAGTGGGTCCCGGCGGAAAAGCTTTTCGACTATTCCGAAGACCTTTCGACTGCAAAACCTGAGCAAAAAGCCGCATCGCCTGAAAGTCGGCCGGGCGGGAAAGGTCATCCCATCCCGTTCCGGGATGGAAGAGGCTCTAACTGGCGAGTTTTCCGCCCCGCATCGGCCGCGGTGCGCCGGTCGTGCTCGGAAAACTGATTGGCAGGCCGCGCAGCACGCGCACCGCGAGGAAGGCAAAACACTCCGCCTCGACCGCATCGCCGCTCCAGCCGAGGCTCTCGGCCTGCACCACTTCGACGCCGGCACGGCTGGTCAGCATCGCCATCATGGTCGGGTTGTGGCGGCCGCCGCCGCTGACCACCAGTTTTTTAGGACGGCTTGGTAAGAGGTCGAGTGCCTTGCCGACGGCTCCAGCGGTGAAGGCGGTCAGCAGTGCCGCGCCATCCTCCGCATCCAGCCCGTCCGCCATGGCGGCGCCGAAGTCGAAACGGTCCAGCGATTTGGGATAGGGCTTGGTGAGATAGGGGTGCTGCAGCAGCTTGGCCAGCCGCGCCTCGTCCACCTTGCCCGCACCGCCGAGCGCGCCGTCGCGGTCCATCTCGCCGAGCCCCTTCGACTTGATGAAATCGTTCAGCGGCGCGTTGGCGGGGCCGGTGTCGAAGGCAACGACATTGTCGGCGCCATCCCACCAGGTGATGTTGGCGACGCCGCCGAGATTGAGTACGGCCACCTCGCCATTGGCGCCGGCGCCGCGCATCAACGCGGTGTGATAGACCGCGGCCAGCGGCGCGCCTTGCCCCCCGGCGCGCATGTCGGCCGAGCGGAAATCGTAAGCGACCTTGGTACCCAATATGGCATGCATCAGCTCACCATCGCCGAGTTGCCTTGTCTGGCCCAGCCGTCCAACCTGCGGCGCGCGATGCAGAACGGTCTGGCCGTGAAAACCGACGACGCCGATATCGGCCATCGTCATGCCATAGCCTTCGACCAATTCCTTGACGGCTGCTGACTGGGCACGCGTCAGGGCTTCCTCCGCGGTGCGGAAGATCGCCGGCTCCGGCCCGTCAAAGTTCCACGCCCGCGCCTCCGTCAGCGTCTCTTCCAGCAGGGAGCGGATCGACGGAGGATAGGGCATCAGCCGATAGGTGCCGAAATCCTCGATACGTTCGCCGTCGGTCTTGATCAGCGCGACGTCGATGTTGCCGTCCAGCACCGTGCCGGTCATCAGGCCGACGGCCCAGATTGGTTCCATAATCGTTTCCTTGTTGAGCATAATCTTTTCCGAAAACCGTTTCCCACTTTTCGGGACCACGCTCCAGTCCCATTGATGAGATCGCCGACAGCTTTACGAAACCTGACGATTCTACCGCCAAAATGTTGGTCTAATGAATCCGGGCGGCGGGCAAGGTCCAAGCCTTGTCCCTTTCGAAGTGGCGGTCTCGGTGCTGAAGGCCGAGCGGCTTTCGTAGCTCCACAGGCGATATTGGACCGCGCAACGTCGTTTCTGCAGCCCGTCTGGTTCAACAGCCAACGAGATGCCACCTCTTGCCTGTCAGCCCCGAAGGCGCGACCTTGTCTGGTCTGGCGAACGCTTCCGCCGAAATCCGCAAGGGAGAGAAAATCATGACCTCATCCAATGTGGCCGTTATTGCAGGCGCGGGCGCTGGTCTGAGCGCCTCGCTTGCGCGCCTTCTCACCCGGGAAGGCTTTCGCGTGGTTCTGGCCGCCCGTAACGTCGAGAAGCTCAGCGCTCTGATCGGCGAAACCGGTGCTCTGGCCGTTGAGACGGATGTCGCCGACGCTGCGTCCGTCGCCAGGCTGTTCGACACCGCCGACAAGGCCGGCACGCTGGCGCTCGTGGTGTTCAACGCCAGCGCACGCACACGCGGCCCGATCGCCGAGCTCGATGCGGAAGCGGTCAAACAGGCATTGCTGGTCGGCGCCTATGGCGGCTTCCTGGTCGGCCAGCAGGCGGCGCGCCGGCTGCTTGTCCGGGGATCCGGTTCGATCCTGTTCACCGGCGCCACTGCCAGTGTGAAGGGCTTTCCCGGCTCGGCCGGCTTTGCCATGCCGAAATTCGGCCTGCGCGGCCTGGCGCAGTCCATGGCCCGCGAACTCGCCCCGCAGAACATCCACGCCGCCCATTTCATTATCGACGGCCAGATCGCGCCGCCCGGACAGGCAGCCGATCCCGACCTACAGGACCGCCGCCTGTCGCCGGACGCTATCGCCGAGGCCTATCTCGCGGTCCATCGCCAGCATCGCAGCGCCTGGAGCTCGGAGCTTGAGTTACGGCCTTGGGTCGAGACGTTTTGACAATCCAGACGATCGCCCGGCGGGAAGCAACGCGATCCTTCCGCTTTTCCTAATATATTAGGCAATGCTGATATTTTGTGGCGCTAAGCTGCTTGTCCGATACATAAAAAGGCTCAGTGTAATATACACGTTTGTTTAACGCGGGTTGTGCATGTTGCAGCTTTCCCGGGTTAATTGAGAACGCGCATGTCGGTTACACGTCGTACACTGCTTGCGGCCGGGAGCGGCGGGTTGCTGATCTCGCAAGCCCGCGCAGCCAGCACTCCGGGACAGCAGGCGGAGAACGCCCCTCAACCTATCGCGAGCGGCGATGCATTGCGCATCGCAATGCCGGCCTTCGCTTCCAATCCGTTCTTTCCGGCCGACGGATCGGGGGACGATGGCATAGACATGGAGTTGGCCCACGGCATCGCCGCGGCGCTTGGCGTCGAGCCGGTATTCGACCGATCCGCCGCAACGTTCGACGATATCGTCAGTCAGGTCAGTTCCGGACAGGCCGACATGGCGATTGGCAAGCTCAGCCGGACGCTTCAGCGCGGCCGGTCGATCATCTATTCCCGCCCCTACGCCATGCTGCGGCAAGGGCTGATCGCCAACCGCCTCAACCTGGCGCGTATCGCGCAAGGCAAACCGGCCGAACAGATCGTCCGTGATTTCTCAGGCGATCTTGGCGTGATCGAGGGCTCTTCATTCGCCACCTATGCGGCCACGACCTTCCCGCATGCGCAAATCCACCGCCTGGCAAGCTGGGATCTGATCATCGATGCGATCCGAAACGGGACGATCGACATGGCCTATCGCGATGATTTCGAGATCAAGAAGCTGATGGTCGACGATCCGTCGATGACGGTTGTCGCGCGCTCGATCACGCTGACCGACAAGGTCGATACGATCGCAGTCGGCGTGCGGCCCGACAATCCGCACCTCGCGGCCTTTGTCGATCTCTATCTCGATCTCGCGCGGGGTCAGCAGATTCTCAACACGGATGAGATCATCGCCCGCTATCGCCTGGGGAGCAAAGCCTGACATGGCCATCTCCGAGGTAGCCGGACCCCTGCCTTTCGACTGGCGCCTCGCGGCAAGGCGTATCCTGCGCTCGCCCGTGACGACGATTGTGATGATTGCTGCAGGGATATTGTGCGGCCTCTATTATCCAGACTTTGCCCATGCGATCAGCCCTGTCGCACAGCTCTACCTGAATTTCCTCAAGATGGTCGTCCTGCCCTATTTGGTCTCGTCGGTCATCTTCTCCATCACGGCAATGGTCCAGGATCCCAAATCGGTCCGCTACCTCGGCAAGGTGGGTATGGCCGTGCTGGTCGTGTCGTTCCTGAGCGTGCTGGTGAGCGGCACCCTGTCGCTGATCCTGCAGCCGGGCCAGATCGAGAATCCGCAGTCGCGCATCGAGCTTGGCGAGTTCATCAATTCGCAAGGCAGCGTGTCCACCGATCTCGCCTTCCCGTTCCAGCCGCCGCCCTCCAATGGCGACCCCAATGGCGGGCACTCGATCCTGCTCGACCTGGTGCCGAACAACGTCTTCAACGCGCTGGCCTCGGGCCAGACCATCCAGGTTTTGCTGTTCTGCCTGCTTTTCGGGCTCGCGATGGGGAAGATTCCCCAGCCTTCGTCCATGAGCCTGACCCAGGCGCTCAACGCGGTCTACCGGGCCTGCACGGTGCTCACCAACTGGTTCATCTGGGGGTTGCCCTTTGCAACTTTCATCCTGATCGCGGACCAGACCGCGTCGACCGGAACCAAGCCGCTCACGCTGATGGGCGGTTACCTGCTGGTTATGGGTCTTTCCTGCCTCATATTCGTTGCCGGGGCCTTTGCCATTATCGCCATCCGGTCGCGACGAAGCTACTGGACCACGATCAAGACCTGCCAGCCGCTTCTCATGGTGGCCATCACCACACGCTCTACGGTCGCTTCGCTGCCATGGGTCATCAACCTTTTGAGCGAGCGCCTGCGGTTCAGCCTGGTGGTGGTCGAACTGCTCGTGCCGCTGCAGGCGGCATTGCTGCGCACTGGCCCGGCGCTGCTCTACACCTCGGGTGCGCTGTTCATTGCCCAGCTTTACGGCCACCAGCTTGCAGTCTCGGACCTCGTGCTCGTCGGCATCATCTCAGCGCTTCTCGCGCTCACCACCGGCGGTATGGGCAGCCTGCTCATCCTGTCCCAGATGTCCATCGTCTGCGGCTACCTGAAGCTTCCCTTCGAGGCGGCGTTCGTCCTGTTCGTCGCGGTGGATGCAGCCGTCGACACGTTCATGACGCTGGCCAGCGTCTGCACCGTCGCGGCGAGCACGGCAATGATCGCTCCCAGCCACAGGGAGACGACGCAGCCTGACGCCGCCTCGGACCAGCTCGAAGCCGAGCCTGTCAGATGATCGACGACAGCATCCGTCCCCAGCTCGGCATTATCGGCGGTCTTGGGCCGCTTGCTTCGGCTGATTTCTACTTCAAGCTGACCCGGATGACCCAGGCGCTCAGAGACAACGAACATGTGCCTGCCGTGATCCTCAGTGTCCCACAGCTGCCCGACAGGACCGAAGCGATCCTTGCCGGCCATGATGGGCCGCTGGCGCCTTTGAAAGCCGCGGTCGCGACGCTCAATGCGCTCGGCGTCGCCCGCATCGCGATGCCGTGCAACACCGCCCACCATTGGTACAGCCAACTGGCGGCGAATTCGCGCGCGGAAATCATCCATATCGGAGATGCTGTGGTGACGGAGACGCGTCGCAGCCTGGATCAGGGCCGGGTTGCTGTTCTCGCCACCCAAGGCACGCTGGTCTCCGGCTTCTATCAGGACAGGATGTCGGCGGCGGGATTTGAGCTCTGCCTTCCCGCGAACACCGAGTTTCAGGCCTGCGTCGACAGCGCGATCAGCCTCGTCAAGGCAGGTTCGATCGCGGATGCGGCGGTTGAAACCGAGCGCGCGCTCGACATCGCGCAAGCGGCCGGCGCCGATGCAGCCCTGCTCGGCTGCACCGAACTGTCGGTGGTGGCCGCCAGCCTCAACGGTGTCAATGGATTGGTCGTCATCGACAGCAATGCGGCCTTGGCGCGCGCCTGTCTGACACGGTTGGGCTTCGGTGCCCAGGAAGCCCGCGGCCTGCCGACCGTATCACGGCTGCCGGAACATGACCGATCGATGCGCGCCAGCTTGGCCGCACTGGCCTAGCCCTATGGATAGAACCTCATAGCATTTCGGAACCCGTCAGCCCTGGCGCGGCACGCCCTTGGCAAGCAGGTAGACGAGATACGGCCCGCCAAGCAGCGAAGCGAACAGGCCGGCGGGCAGTTCGTAGGGAAAGGCCGCCATGCGCGACAGCCAGTCCGAGACGATCATCAGCAGGACGCCCAGAAGCATCGCTCCGGCGAGATGGACGCGGGCGCGGGAAAAGCCGACCAGACGGGCAAGGTGTGGCGCGATCAGGCCGACGAAGCTCAACGGTCCGACGACCATGGCGGCCAGCGCGGTCAGCAGCGCGGCAACGACGATCAGCATCAATCGTCCGCCGGCGACCGGCACGCCCAGCCCGCGTGCGCTGTCGGACCCGAGCGGCAGGATGTCGAGCCAGCGCGCGGCGAGGAACAGCGGCAGCGTCAGCGGCAACAGACAGGCGAGTGCTAGCCCTGCATCGAGCGCCGACGCCTGGCCGGTCGAGCCGCTCAGCCAGCGCAACAGGATGTAGGACTGCGCGTTGCCCATGGCGATCGTCGCGGTGATCGCAGCGCTGCACAGCGCGCTCATGGCGATACCGGCAAGCAGCAGCCGCTCGGCACCGAACTTTGCTCGTGCGGCAAGGGCCAGCATGGCAATCAAGGCCACCAGTGAGCCCAGGGCTGAGCCGGCGAGCTGCCAGCCAAGATCGGCCGTGGCGCTGACCATCAGCACGGCTGTCAGGCCGGCACCGGCGCCGGTGCCGACGCCAAGCACTTCGGGGCTCGCCAGCCGGGTGCCGGTGACCCGCTGGATGACGCGGGCGGCCGCGAGCATGGCGCGGGCGGCGGCCGCCACGCCGATCCGCGGCGCGCGCCACGCGGCGAGATCGGTTAACAGGTCTCCCCCAGCAATAGACCAGCCGTCCGGGCCGCGCCCGACGACAAGCGCCACGATGGCAGCGACAAGCGCCAGCCCAAGCAGAAGCAGGATGATGAGCCGGGGCCGGCTGGCCTTGCGCGGTGCTGCCCCCTTGGAGCCGAGATGCGGCCATTCGAGAAGGCGCAGCCGCGGCAACAGCCACAGCAGCAGCGGACCGCCGAGCAGGGCGGTGCCGGCGCCGGTCGGAATGCGTTCGCCACCGGAACCGGCGGCCAGCTGTACCAGCCCGTCCGTCAGCCACAGCAGCACGGCGCCGATCAGCGGCGCGGTGATCAGTTTTTGGCGCAGTGTGCGGGCGCCCGAAAGCGTGGCCAGCGCCGGCGCTGCAAGACCAACGAACCCGATGACGCCAACCTCTGCCGCGACTGACGTCGCCATCCACACGGCAAGCGCGATGATGAGAAAGCGGCTTGAGTGACGGGCGACGCCCAGGCTGCGTGCCGAGGCATCGTCGAGACCAAGAATGGTCAGCGGCCGCAGCAGCATCAATGCGGCAACCGCGCCGGCCGCCAGCCTGACCGTCAGCGCGATGGTCGGCTCCCAGTCCTGCTGGACCAGCGATCCGCCGCCCCAGATGAACAGCGAAAACAGGTAATCGCCATTGGCGAGGATCAGTGCTGCGCTGACGGAACTGGCGGTCAGCGCCACCATCATCCCGGCGAGCATGACCGACACCGGCTCCAGCCCGCGCCGCCAGGTCAATGCCAGCACCAGCAGCACCGCGGCGATGCCACCGGCGAAGGCGACCAGGCCCTGCGACCGCTCCATCAGCAGCGGTGCGTAAAGCGAGACGATCGTCATCGCCAGCTGCGCGCCGGCCGAGATGCCAAGCGTCGACGGTTCGGCCAGCGGGTTGCGCAGCACATGCTGCAACAGCAGGCCGGACAGGCCGAGCACGGCGCCCGCCAGCACCGCCACCGCGCCGCGCGGCAGCGTGCTGTAGAGCAGGATGACGCGGTCGAGACCGATGCCGCCCGGCAGTGGAGCCGGCCACTGCATGCCGACCCGCCATGCGAACAGGAGCGCTGCCACAGCCGCGAGGAGGCCCCACAGGGCGATTGGCAACAGCGCGGCACTCGTCGCGGCGTGATCGCTTTTAGTGCGCTCAGCCATGGGCCTGCCCGGCAAGGGCGGCCGTCGCCAGACGCGCGAAGCGGCGTGCCGATGGCAGGCAGCCAAAGTGGTTGACCGGCTCCAGGACGGCAACGCGGTTCTGACGCACCGCCGGCAGAGCGTTCCACAAGGCATTTGTCGGAAGCGAACGCCCGACATCCGCCGGCAGTGGCGAAACGATCAGGATCGACGCCTCGGGCACGCGCGCCAGCGCCTCCAGTCCGACGGGTGCCGCCGCGCTGTAGCTCGTCTCGTCGGTCCATGCATTGACCAGGCCGAGACGCGTCAGCACATCGCCGAACATGGAGTCGCGGCCAAAGGCGCGAAAATGCCTGCTATCGCCTAGGCTGATGACGAAGACCGGACGCCCGGAAGCGCGCGGCAAGGTGCCGCGCAGCCGCGCGATTTCATCAGCGGTCTCATCGGTATAGCGCTCCGCCTCGGCCTGCCGTCCCAGCTTTTCGCCCAGGGCCAGTGTCGCTGCCTCGGCGAGCACATAAGGCGGCACGCCGGCCTCGTAGACCGTTTGCGCAAACACCGGCGCGATGCGTTCGAGCATCGGGCGCTGGTATTCGTAGAAATTGGAGATCACGATGACATCAGGCGCGACGATGCGCAGCAGCTCGTAATTGGGCGCGCCGCGCAGCCCGAGATCGGTCACCGATTGGGGCACTGCCGGCTCGACCGCGATCTTGCGAAACTGGATCAGTTCGGTCGCCGCCACCGGCTCGATGCCGAGCGCCAGCAACGTCTCCAGCATGCCCCAGTCGATCGCTGCAACGCGCGGTGTAGCGGCCCTGGCGGCGACCGGTGGCAGCAATGCCGCGGCCGCCAGCGCAAGCACCTGCCGTCTGTTGGGCAGATGGATCATCACTGGCTTGTTTGGCAAGCTGTAACCAAGTCGACTACCAAGTCGTATGCGCCTTCAGCTTGAACGAGCGGCCTTCGCCATAGGAACAGGTCAGCGTCGTCTGGCAGCTCGACACATAGGTTTTGTCGAAGAGGTTGGTGATGTTGAGATCGATCCCCCAATTCTCCTTCTCGTAGCCGAGTTTCAGATCGGCCAGCGTGACCGCCGGCACTTTGGCCGTGTTCTCATTGTCGGCCCACGAAGAGCCAACATAACGCAGGCCGCCGCCGATCGAGATGCCGTCATACCAGTCGCTGCGGAACGTATAGTCGACCGAGGCGGAAGCCATGACTTCGGGCACGATGAAGGGCGTCTTGCCGATGAGCGCCGGGTTGGCGTCCTTGGTGATGTCGATGTCGTAGGCCGTGAATGCACCCGTGACCCGGAAATCGTCGGTCACGTTCACCTTGCCTTCGAGTTCAACGCCGCGAGAGCGCACTTCACCGGTCTGCATCTGCGTGAACAGAGTGACATTGGAAGGGACGTTCTGGCGCGTCAGGTCAAACAGCGACAGGGTGAACAGGCCATCGACAAAGGTCGGTACGTATTTCACGCCAACTTCGTATTGCGTGCCTTCCTCCGGCTTGAACAGATTACCCAACGCGTCGGTGCCGATGATCGGGTTGAAGAAGGTAGCGACGCTGGCATAGGGGGTAACGCCGTTGTCGAATTCGTAGGCTAGTCCTGCTCGCCCGGAGAAATCTCCGACAGTCTGGCTCTGTGAACTGGAGCTGCTGCTGTAGTAGGTCGGACGATTGTCGGCGTCGAGCCAGCCACGGTCGTAGCGGCCGTTCAGCGTCACCAGCCAGCCATCGCCGAAGCGCAACTGGTCCTGGGCATAGAAGCCGAGCTGCTTCTGCGTCAGGTCCTGGTTGAGGTAGCTGACACGTGGCGTCAGTGGCGAGCCGTATACTGGATGGAAGGCGTCGATCGGGTTGTCATAGTTTTCGTCGTAGAGGCCAGACGACTGGACCTGGTCGATGTTGTAATATTTGAAATCTATGCCGGCCAGGATCGTATGTTCGACAGGACCGGTCACCACCTTGCCTTCGATCTGGTTGTCTACCAGGAAGGTCTTGGCCGTGGTGTCATGGTCGAAATTTATGCGGGCCAGATCGGTAGGCCCTCCGATGGTTGACCAGCCATTCGGATAGACGCTGACTTCATTGATATCAGCGGCGGTGAAGCGGGCGTTAGAGCGCACCGTCCAGTCATTGTCGAATGTGTGTTCGAACTCGTAGCCTATCGAGCCCTGTTCCCGCTTGTAGAGATCGACGCTCGGCTCGGTGAAATTCGCATCCGGGTCGATGCGGCCATAATTCACGCCGTCCACAATGTGGTCCGTCACCGTCCCGCTATAGGGCAGGAAGCTGCCGCCATTGTGGTTTTCGTCGATGTGGCTGTAATTGGCCAGGATGGTCAGCGTGGTTGCTTCGTCCGGCTTCCACGTAATACTTGGCGAGATGAAGCCGCGCCAGCCATTTTGCAGGTCGCTGTAGGTATCGCCGCCGGCGACCTTGCCCGTCATCCGGTAGCTGACCGCGCCATCCTTGGCCACGTCGCCAATGTCGAAGCCGAGATAGACATTGCCTGCGTCGTTGACGCCGGTCTCGACATAGCGCGTGCGTTCGAAGTCCGGCCGCTTGCTGACATAGTTGACCAGGCCACCGGGATTACTGCCGCCGTAGAGTACGGAGGCCGGTCCCTTCAGCACCTCGATGCGCTCCAACCCGAAGCTGTCGACATAAAAGCCGCCGAAGCCGTAGCTGAACAGCTGCAGCCCATCCATGTAGGTGCCGGTGGCCGTCGCCTGGAAACCACGGATGTACAGCCAGTTGGTGTCGCTGTCGGGGCCGAAGGGCTGCGCGAAGACGCCGGCCGTGTAGCGCAAGGCTTCGTCGGCCTTCTGTGCGCCCTGGTCGTCGATCTCTTGACGGCCGACCACCGACACGGATTGCGGGATGTCCTTGATGTCGGTCGCCGTCTTGGAGCCGGTCCTGCTTTTTTTGGCGACGACGCCTTTAACCGGTCCGGCCGCGCCGTCGCCGGCCTCGCCCTCGACCACCACCGGTTCAAGCTGGGTGCTGGTTTGCACCGACTGCGCGAACGCGGCCATTGGCGGGATCATCGCGGCTGCGGCGACGCTGGCCGCCAGAAGCGCCTTCATCCGGTAAGTTCTGCTCATCAGGAAAGTCCCCGCCTGTCGACATTGAGATACTTGATGATTTATCTCAACTTATCTGCAGGTCATTGGACGGAATTGGGCAGTTTGTCCATTCTTGTCCAAACGAGGGACATCACGGTGTGATGTTGCGGAAATGTCACTGGCGACTGGTGCTCCTCATCCAGGCGCCGGGTGTCACGCCGACAATCGACTTGAACACACGCGTCAGGTGCGCCTGGTCGAAAAAACCCGTTGCCTCGGCGATGTCGCCAAGTGAAGCGGCGTCACGCGCCATCATCGCCTTGGCCCTGTCGACCCGCGCTTGCATCTGCCAACGATGCGGCGGCACGCCCGTCGCCGCCTTGAAGGCATGACTCATCGCGGTTTCGGACAGGCCGGTCAGCGCGGCGAGATCGGCAAGCCGGATCCTGTCCAGGCAATGCGCGTCGATGTAGTCGGTGACGAGGCGCAGCTTGCGGCGCGAGAGCGGCGACCGTCGCCTGGCGGTATCAGGCTGGTCTATCTGGAACAGGCTTGCGAACAAGGCATTGAGCAAGCCCTCGCCATAGAGATCATGCAGAGGCCGGTCGTTGCCGCATTCGGCGGCGATCATGCCGGCAAGCATGGCGATCCGGTCGTCGCGAAACTGGAAGCGCGACATCCGCAAGGCCTCGTGGTCAAGGCTGCGGCCGAAGCGGCGCGTCAGCGCTGCGGCGTCGAAATGCAGGTCGAGATGCCGGATCCGCCGTAGCCCCTCGACCCGGCCGCGGATCGGCACGCCGGCCGGTATGTAGGCCATGGAAAAAGCCTGGTCGTGGCGGCGCAATTCGCCCTTGGCGCCTTCGACGAAGAAAGCGCCGTCGCCATCCACATCGAGCGCGACGAACAGCCGGGGGTCGGGAGAGACGTAATAGCCTTCGGCCTTGTCACCGCATGAGACATCCCAGAGGTCGGCGACCACGCCGTCCCAGACATGCCATTTCAGATCGCCAATGACTGAAAAGCCCTCAATCCGGCTTTCCATGCGCGCAACGAAGGTCAAGTCCTGTGATCCCAACCATAACATGATAAAAACCATCATGTTTATGCCCGGTTAGCGACCCCACCGCAAGTGCTTTGCGGCTGCTCGAAAATCGGCCGGAACCAATACCGCTGGGGCCGTCAGGCCTCAAACACTTTCGAGGTATGTCTCGATTTCGAAATCGCTGACATTGAGCGCGAACGTGTTCAATTCCTGGCGTTTGCAGGCAACGAAGGAGTCGCGCAGGATGGCTGGAAAAATCTCCGCCACATGCGTCCCGCTCTCGAAGGCGGCGATCGCGGATGCCCAGTCCGGCGGCAGCTTTGCCGGCGGGAGTCCCTGGCCGTCGGTGCCGATCGGATCCCCTGGCGATATTTGTCTTTCAATGCCCGTCAGTGCGGCGCCCAATATGGCCGCTAGCACCAGATAGGGATTGGCGTCGGCTCCCGAAACGCGATGCTCGATGCGGCGCGCACCGGTTGGCCCGCCGGGAATGCGGATCGCCACCATACGGTTCTCATAACCCCAGGCGACTGCGGTCGGCGCATAGGATCTCGGGCGCAGCCTGCGGTAGGAGTTGAAGTGCGGCGCAAACACCAGCGTGCTTTCGGCCATTGCCGCAAGCAGGCCGCCGACCGCATGGCGCATGGTCTCAGAACCCTGGTCGGTGCCGTCATCGAAGACGTTGCGCCCTTCGCCGTCGATCAGGCTGAAATGAACGTGAAAGCCGTTGCCTGCGCGGTCGCCATAGGGCTTAGCCATGAAGCAGGCGGCAAAGCCGTGCTTGCGGGCAATGCCCTTCACCGTGCGCTTGAACAGCACCGCATCGTCAGCCGCCCGCAAGGCGTCCGCGACATGGTTCAGATTGATTTCGAACTGACCGACGCCGTTTTCGGCGATGGCCGTGTCGACGGGAATGCCTTGCGTCCGGCAGGCCTCGTAGACGTCATGGATGAAGGATTCGAAGTCGTCGATCTCGTCGATCGACAGCGCCGCGTCGGAATCGAGACGGCGTCCGGTCACCGGCGAGACCGGTCCGACCGGCCGCTGCGACTGCGGATCGACGAGGTAGAATTCGAGTTCCGTTGCCGCGACCGGGGTCAGGCCCAAGGCCTTGTAGCGATCGAGGATGCGGGCCAGCGCCCGTCGCGGGTCGCCGAGATAGGGCGCGCCGCTTTCGTCGGCCAGCCAGAGCGGGACAAGCGCTGTCGGATGCGCCGTCCAGGCCACCGGCAGAATGCCGCGCCCCGTCCACTGGCACAGTCCGTCGGCATCGCCGGTCGAGAATACCAGTGTGTTGCCTTCGATGTCCTCGCCCCAGACGTCGAGCCCGATCAGCGAAAAAGGCATGCGCAGCTTGCCTTCCAGCGCCTTTCTTGCCTGCTCGACGGGAATGCGCTTGCCGCGCATGATGCCGTTGAGGTCGCACACCGCGGCTCTCAGGCTCTGGATGTCGGTCCTGCTGTCAAGCCAGTTCAAAACGTCCGCAATTGCATCGCTCAATTTATGACCTCTGGTTTTCGAAGGTGCCGCAACCTGACCGGCTGCACTGTCCCTGACAAAAATAGCTTGTGAGTTTTAGGAAAACAGACTTGGCTGTCGCCAAGCGCTTTTCCTTATTTTTTCAAGTCACTAGCTGGTATATCGGGAGGCATTTCAAAACCAATTGCGCGATCTGCGGTCGCAACATAGAGGCTGGAGGGCGGAAAGCCAAGCACGAGCCGGTAAACCAGCGCGCAGCCGCTATCGGCGGGAGCGGCGAGCTCGCTGCGGTCAGATCTGGCGCGCGCAGCGCCCGAGCCACGCTGTGCAAAACGGTCATCACAAATCTTGACCTCGCATGCACTTGCACCTCTGGCCGCTGTCTGGCTTTTTGGGCTACCCATCGCAACGGAG
>NZ_RZQY01000380.1:0-5686 GCF_003998575.1 Mesorhizobium sp. M7A.F.Ca.CA.001.10.2.1
CGCGATCGCGAACACCATGCCCTGGCACTGGCCGCCGCGATCGAGCGCCATCATCAGGCCGGGCTGCTCGACCGTGCCGCGAAAACGCTGCACCGTGAAGCAGAACGAACGATGCCAACCGCTGGCCACCGCGCGTTCTCCGCCCCTCACCTCGCCGGCGGGCTTCCACAACAGCGAGCCATAGGCAAATAGTTTCAGCGGCCCGGCCGGAGCGCCGGCCAGCACCTCGTCGCGGATGCGCGCATAGTCGGCATCGGTCATGTGAACCATGCCCGGCGTCGGCCCGGCATCCTCGACAGCACGCATGGTGCGCGCGACCAACGCCTCGGTCAGCGCCATCGGCGTGTTGCGCGGGACCCTCGATGATGCGGTGGAAATGGCCTTGCTCATCTTCGCGCTCCCAGTCCTACCGCCATGTTGCTGAAGGCTGAAGGATTCTCAAGGGCCGTGCAGCCGAGATAGATCACGAGTGGCCGATGCCGCTCTTGCGTGACGCGTCTTGGAACGATGTTGCCGGCAAACTGTTCTGTTCCTTGCCGGAGGATGCCATGAACGATGCGTCGGCACAGCCCGCTGGCCCCGTCCTTTCATCGGCGGAGCGCGTCAACACGCTGTCCCATTTCCACCGCGCCGAGATCGCTCGCATGGCGGGATGGCGCGACCGGCTCGACCTGACGACCAATTGGGCAATCACGGTGGTGGCGGCGCTGCTTTCGGTATCACTCTCGACGGCCAGTGCGCATCACGGCGTGCTGCTGTTCGCCATGCTGCTGATCCTGCTGCTGCTGTGGATCGAGGCGCGCCGCTATCGGTTCTTCGATTTCTATCGGGCGCGCGTACGCCAGTTCGAACGCCACTATTTCGCGCAGATCTTTTCCCCACAGCCCGACTTCGCCTCGGACTGGCTGCTCATCGTCGGCGAAGGCCTGCGCGCGCCGAAATTCCTGCTGTCGCAGCGCGTCGCGCTAGCCCGTCGGCTGCGGCGGAATTACATCTACCTGTTCCTGATCCTCTGGCTGGCCTGGGTGCTCAAGATATCCACACCCAGCCTTCAAACCGTGGGCGTCAGGACCGGCTTTGCCGGCTCGCTTCGCCAAGCCGTGGACAGCGCCGCCCTTGGCCCCGTTCCCGGTGTGGCGATCGTGGTTGTTGTGGCCGCATTCTATGTCGGGTTGCTTGCCATCGTCTTTTTCACGGCCGATGACGACGGCGAACTGTCCTTTGGCGACGTGCATGTTTGACGTTGATGTCCGGCGACACGCCGCTGCAATGCAAACGGCGGTCCGCGCGTTGACATGGTCGGTCCGCCGAAACGTTTGGGAGAACGGAACTGCGCGCCTAGATGCCGAAGAACTGCTTGCCAACCATGTAGCCCAGTGCCGCCACGACCAGCGGAAACAGTGCCGGCGCGGCTTTGCCTAGAAGGGAGACCTGCAGGTCCTTCGCCGGCGTATGACGTGCATTGCCGAGATTCTTGGTCATTGCTTGCCTCGGGTTCGAAAGACTCATTAGCAAATGCTGATTAACAGCATGGCCGCGTTAACGGCCTGATAGGAAATCAACTCTGATCAAATGCAAATTCTAATGATCGGCACATGGACGGCAAAGACGCGCTACCCTATTTCGCGGCGTTCGAAGCGTTGACCGGGACGCGCGGCCTTTCCCGCCAATCGGCAAAACCGCGCCTGAACAACAAGATGGCTCAGGAACCCGATTTAGCAGGTGAACGCCAGCTCCAGAGCCGGTGCAGTTCGCCCGCCGCCTCGCCCGAGCTTCGTGTTGATAGGCGCGGCATCGAACGGCATGCCCGCGGGGGAGGCAGGCCGCATCCCGTCAAAAAATTCGCAAACCAATGTCGGACTTGTTACGCCTCGTTCGTCCTTGGGGTATCGAACAGGCATTTATGAAAGGATCCAGCATATGCCCGGCACCGTGCGTTTGCACCGCGTTCTGACGACCAGCCCGGAAAAGGTCTATCGCGCCTTCGTTGAAGCGGACGCGCTGGCCAAGTGGCTTCCGCCAAACGGCTTCACCTGCACGGTTCATAATTTCGAGGCAAAGGTCGGCGGCACGTTCAAGATGTCGTTCCGCAATTTCACCACGGGCGACAGCCATTCCTTCGGCGGCGAGTACCTCGAACTCGTCCCGGGCGAGCGCCTGCTCTACACCGACAGGTTCGACGATCCCAATCTGCCCGGCGAGATCCGGGTCACCGTGATCTTGAAAAAAGTGTCGGTCGGCACCGAAATCGACATCACCCAGGCCGGCATTCCGGACGTCATTCCGGTCGAGGCCTGCTATCTCGGCTGGCAGGAGTCGCTCAGAAATCTGGCAAAGCTCGTCGAACCCGAAATCAATCAATAGGCTGGGGGGTGGCCGGGAGAACGGGTCGTTTCTGGCCTGCCGAAGCCTGAAACTTGGACTGTGGCGGGAACTGCCCTTTATCGCTAGCAATTCATCATCGACACCCCCTGTGACTGGGCGTGTCAATGAAGGATGCAGCGGAGGCTAAAAAGGCATGACTCTGACCAACCGAGACATCGTCGAGTTAACGGCGTGGCGGCGCCAGCTGCACCAGGCCCCGGAAATCTCGAATGAAGAGGAGAAGACGGCAAGGGAGGTTGTCGCCTTCCTCGCCGATACGGGGCCGCACAAGGTGCTGACACAACTCGGCGGGCACGGCGTCGCGGCCATATATGACAGCGGCAAAGCGGGGCCGACGGTGCTGTTCCGATCGGAACTCGATGCCTTGCCTATCGAAGAACTTTCAGGCGTACCGCATTCGTCGCGCGTGCCGGGCAAGTCGCATATGTGCGGCCATGACGGACACACCGCGATCCTGGCATCCCTCGGCCGTCAGTTGGGGCGCGAAAGGCCTGCAAGCGGCCGCGTCGTGCTGATGTTCCAGCCGGCGGAGGAAACCGGCAATGGCGCGGCAGGTGTCGTCGCCGATCCGCGCTTCGGCGAGATCGCGCCGGATTTCGCTTTCTCATTGCACAACCTGCCCGGCGTGCCATTTGGCGAGGTGCGGCTCAAAGCCGGCGTGGTCAACTGTGCTTCACGCGGCATGCGCATCGTGCTGGAGGGCAAGACCGCCCATTCGTCCATGCCGGAGACCGGCATTTCGCCGATGCTGGCGATCAGTGAGCTGATGCCGGCGCTGCCGGCGCTCGGGCGCGGGACCTTCGCCGACGACGGCTTCTCCATGCTGACGGTCACCCATGCCGCGATGGGCGAAGCCGTGTTCGGCATCTCGCCGGCTCACGCCGAGGTGTGGGCCACGCTGCGCACCCGGCGTGACGAGCGCATGGCAAACCTGTGCGCTGCTGCCGAAGCACTGGTCGCCAGGATCGCGGGCGAGCATCGCCTTTCCGTCCGCTGGGACTATCACGAGATCTTCGTCGCCAGCGTCAACGCGCCGGACGCGGTGGAGCATCTGCGGCGCGCACTTGATGAAGAGGGCGTCGCGCACGGCGAAGAAGCCCTGCCGATGCGCGCCTCTGAAGATTTCGGCCTGTTCGGCCACAGTGCCAAGTCGGCGATGTTCTTCCTCGGTGCAGGCGAGCGGCACCCTGCCTTGCACAATCCCGACTATGACTTTCCCGACGACCTGATCCCGATCGGGTCAAGGATCTTCATGCGCACGGCACGTAATTTGCTGGGCTGACCTCCGCCGACCCCAACACCGAAAGGAACACGCAATGCCAACGATGCCAAAGAACACGATTTGCCTCTGGTTCGACAAGGACGCCGAGGCTGCGGCTCGCTTCTACGCGGAGACCTTTCCCGACACCAGGGTGGGCGCCGTTCACCGTGCGCCGAGCGACTTTCCGTCCGGCAAGAAAGGCGACGTGTTGACGGTCGAATTTACCGTTGCCGGCATTCCCTGCATCGGATTGAACGGCGGCTCCACATTCAAGCAGAGCGAGGCCTTCTCGTTCCAGATCGCCACCGACGATCAGCAGGAAACCGACCGCTACTGGAACGCCATCGTCGGCAATGGCGGCCAGGAGAGCGCGTGCGGCTGGTGCAAGGACAAATGGGGCGTGTCCTGGCAAATCACGCCGCGCACGTTGACCGAGGCCATGGCGGCCGGCGGCGAGGAAGCCAAACGCGCCTTTGATGCAATGATGGAGATGACGAAGATCGACGTCGCGGCGATCGATGCAGCCCGGCGCGGCTGACCTCGATCGCAGCTGAGTTGCTATCGGACCTTGATGACGACCTTGCCCTTGGCGCGTCCTGTTTCGACATAGGCCAGCGCCTCGTTGGTCGCCTCGAAGGGAAAGACCCGATCGACGACCGGGCGGATCGCGCCGGCTTCGATGAGCGATGCGATCTTGCTCAACTGCTCGCCCTGCGCCCACATGAAGAGAAACGAGAACGTCACGCCACGGCGCTTGGCTCTCGCTCGAATACCGCGGCTCAGCAGGCGAAGCACCAGCCTCAGCACCATGTTCAGTCCCTTTTCCCTGGCGAAGTCCGGATCCGGTGGGCCGGAGATGGAGATGAGCTTGCCTCCCGGTTTCAGCACATTCAGTGACTTTTCAAGTGTCTTGGCGTCCTGGCTGTTCAAGACGACGTCGTAGCCCGACAGGACTTTTTCGAAATCGTCTTTCCTGTAGTCGACGACGACATCGGCGCCGAGCCCCTTGACCAGACCGGCACTCGCCGCGCTGGCGGTGGTCGCAACGGTCGCGCCGAGATGCTTTGCCAGTTGGATGGCGAATGTCCCCACGCCGCCGGATCCGGCTTGAATGAAGACCTTCTGTCCCCTCTTCAGGCTGGCCCTTTCGATGAGCGCCTGCCAGGCGGTCAGGCCGACCAGCGGGATCGAGGCCGCCTCCTCCATGCTGAGGTTCCCGGGCTTCAGGGCCACGTCGGCTTCATCCATGGCTATGAACTCGGCGAACGTCCCGATCCGGCCATCGCGCGGCCGCGCATAGACGTCGTCGCCGAGTTTGAACTTGCGGACTTTCGATCCCACGCGGACAACCCTCCCGGCCACGTCGTGACCCAGGATGAACGGCCGGCGATAGGGCAGGATCAGCTTGAACTCTCCGGTTTTGACCTTGGAATCGAGCAGGTTCACCGCCGCGGCGTGGACCTCGACCAGGACATCACTGTCCCCGAGTTTCGGCTCCGGCATTTCGGCCAGCCGCAGCGTGCCGTTCTTGCTGTATTTGTCGACGACGAATGCCTTCATGGCAGTGACTTTCTGAGAGATTGTTGATGTTCGGGACGAAAGCCGCCCGGTGAGGGGTGTCAGGCCTCGAGAAAGGCCAATGCTTTCGGAACGAAATTCGCGTGGTTCTGGAACACCCCGCCATGGCCGGCATCCGCATAGATCACCAATTGCGCCCCCGGAATGCGGCGGGCGAGATCGTGGGTATTGACGCTCGGCACCATCCTGTCGTGATCGCCATTTGCGATCAGCGCAGGGACGCGGATGACGCTCAAATCTTGCGGCGCCTGTAGTCCATAAGCCTTCACCGCCCGGAGTTGCGCGCCGAACGCGCTAAGCGATATCGGCCTGTCGCGGTCGGCCTTGCGCTCTGTCAGCCGCTGCAGGAACGCCTTCGCGGCGCGGCGCCCGTTCACCGTTCTGGTGAAAAACAGATAGTATTTCGGATCCCGAAAAGTCAGCGCACCCTTGATCATGTCCACGATCGTCAGTGGCGTCATC
>NZ_RZQY01000381.1:0-5676 GCF_003998575.1 Mesorhizobium sp. M7A.F.Ca.CA.001.10.2.1
GGATGTAATGGTGCGCCGCGCCCGAAACGTGGCGATCAAGTGTCTCGCACAGCAGGCGGCAGCGCTCGAAGTCGGGCGCGTAGCTTGCCGTCACGATGGCCGCCGTCGGTGTCTGCCGCAGCGGGCCTGGCTCGACAGCGGTGCCTGGCACGAACCTGCTGTTCACTTGACATCCTCCGCGGCTTCGGGCGCAAGCGAGAATTTCTGCCTGACGACGCGCAGCAGGAACAGTGGGTTGCCGACCACATAACGGCGCCACAGGCGGCTCGGTTCGACAGCCAACCGGAACAGCCATTCGAGCCGCAGCCGGCGCATCCACAAGGGCGCGCGGGGCACCGCGCCGCTCAGGAAATCAAGCAACGCGCCGACGGCGATCGGCAGCGTGCAGTGGCGCGCGTCGATGTGGCGTTCGATCCACAATTCCTGGCGCGGCACGCCCATGGCGACGAGCAGCACGTCGGGCCGAAGCGCGGCGATCCGGTCGACGATTTCCTGCTCCTGCGAAGCGGGGAAATAGCCGTCATGGATCACCACGAACCGGTGCTGCACCGCCAAGGCGGCCAGCTTGACCGACGCCGCTTCGGCATTGACACGCGTCGCGCCGAGCAGCCCAACGGTCAGCGGCGTCGTCGAGGCCTGCAGGAAGGCCGGGACGAAATCGGTGCCGTTGAGATTGTCGGGAAACGGCGCCCCGTAGAGGAGCCTCGCCGCCAGATCGATACCGATGCCGTCGGGCAGGATGAGGAAATCATCGAGTGCCCCGGCGAACACCGGGTCGGTATAGGCGATGTTGGCGTTGTGGGCGTTGAGGAAACTGACCTTGGTGAAGCGCCGCTCGGCAATCAACCGGTTCAGCAGGGCGATGGCATCGTTCCAGCGGACCGCAACCACCGGGATGCCAAGGATCGTCATCAGCTTGTCGAGCCCGAACGCAGCGCGGGCGGAATGCATGTTCATGCAAACGCCTCCTGCCTGGCAGGCTCAAGCTCTTCGAGGCCGAGCCGGATGGCAGCGTCGAGCGCCTTGACCTGCGAGCCCCGGAACGCGCTGCCGTCGACGTCGCGGATGTCGGCCGCCGCAGCCTCGAGAGCCCTGGCGAAGGCGACGGGATCGTCGGTGACGACGCAGTTGGCCGGACGGTGGTCGATGCCGCGCAGCGAACGGCTCGTGGCGACCGAAGGCAGGCCGAGTTCGAACGTTTCGATGGTCTTCAACTGGACGCCGCTGCCCGCGGTGCTGATCAGCGGAATGACGGCAGCACCGCGCACGAAAGCCTGCGCGTCGGGCACGCGGCCGACAAGTTCGACACCCGGATGCTTCGAGGCGACGCCCGAAGGCATGTGGCCTGCGATGCGGATGCGGAAATCGGGCCGCAGATGCGGCACCACCTTGTCCAGGAACCAGTCGAGGCCGATGCGGTTCGGCTGCCAGGTCCAGGTGCCGATCAGGGCCGCGTCGCAGTCGATGCGGCGCGGGCCTTTCAGGGTTGGCGCCTGGGCACCGGTCACCAGCGGCAGCACCGCCGAGCGGTTGTCGGAGGCGACACCGAGTGCGGCGCGGTCTTCCTCGGCCAGGGTGAAGACGAAGCGCGCCCGGCGGCAGACACGCTCTTCGACGGCCTTGAGCAACCTCGCCTCACGACGAAACAGCAGGCGCTGGAAGAGGCTGCCGGCGGCAGCGGCGTTCTCCCGCGCCGAAAGATACTCGACATTGTGGGCAACGAAGATCGAAGGCCGCTCGGTGAACAGCTTTTCGAAGGCGCCGGCGAACTGCACGGAATTCAGCACGTAGCCGTCAACCGGTCCAGCTTGCTCGATGGCAGCGAGAACATCGCTGTCGGACACGGCGCGCAGCTTGACCGAGGCGAAGGTGAGGCCCGAAAGCAGCGCCTTGCCGACCCAGGCCAGCTTCTGCCGCGCGGAGGCATTGTCCGTGCGCACGTCGATGGCACCCAGCACCACGGTGTTTTCGGGGTCGGCCGCGGGTTTCCCCGGCCAGGTGAAACCAATGACGGTTACGCGCACGCCAGCGCGCCGCAGGGCGGCGATGATCGCAGCGTTTGCGATCTCGTAGCCCGAGGCGAGAGCACCGTCGGGCACGATCGATGTGGCGAACAGTAGATGCATCTCACCTATCCAGTGGTGTAGCCGGTAGCAAAGCGCGGTGAACCCTTGATTAAGCGAGCACATTCGACGGCCGAAAGCCTCTGCTTGCAGGCGTTCTCCGTGCAAGGTGATTAACGAAACCTTATCAACCGCGGTGCTACCAGAGCCCAACTCACCATGTGGCTGGACACGGATGATCCCTTTGCCATCGGACGGTTCGGTATCGGTCGCGGGACGCACGCCGCGGCTTGACGTCGAGGCCGTCGAAGCCGTCGTCACCTTGCCGACCTTCAAGCGTCCCGAGCAGGTGCTGGAAACGCTGGCGTCGCTGCGAGCGCAGCAAACCGGCAGGCGCTTTGCCGTGATCGTCATGGAGAACGAAGCCGAGGCGCGGGCCGGCGCCAAGGCAGCGCTGCCGCTGTTCGAGCGGGGCGAAATGTCGGGCCTGGTCATCATCGCGCATGAGCGCGGCAATTGCAGCGCCTACAATGCCGGCTGGCAGACAGCCATCCTGCAATTCCCGAACTTCAGGCATCTGCTGGTCATCGACGATGACGAGATCGCCGATCCGCAGTGGCTGGAACGGATGTGCCGGGCTGCCGAAACGCTCAGTGCCGATATTGTCGGCGGCCCGCAGGTGCCCGTGTTTGCCGACCCCGCCCATGCGCGATGGGCCGAGCATCCGGTGTTCGCGCCGCCTTATCGGGCAACCGGGCGGGTGCCGGCGCTCTATTCGTCCGGCAATCTTCTGGTCGGGCGCAACGTGCTGATCGCCATGGGTCCACCCTTTCTCGATCTCAGATTCAACTTCATGGGCGGCGGCGATTCCGACTTTCTCAGCCGGTCGGCGCAAAAGGGCTTTGTGCTGGGCTGGTGCGCCGAGGCCAAGGTGCATGAAACCGTCCCGGCCCGGCGTATCGAAGCCGACTGGATCCGGGCCCGCAGCCTGCGCAACGGTGTCATCTCGACACTGGTCGAAAAGAAGAAGCGCGCCGGCACACCGCTGGCCGGCGCCAAGGTGTTGCTGAAGAGCCTGGCACTGCTTGCCGCCTCGCCGCTTCGCGGCCTGATCCGGCTGGCGCGGACCGGATCGCCTGATATCGCCATCTACCCTGTCCATGTGGCGCTGGGCCGCGTGCTGGCCGAATTCGGATATGCCAATGAGCAATATCGCCAGCCTGAGAAAAACTGAGCGCGCGCCGCTCAGCGCCGCGTTCACGCGCGAAGGCGTGGCCACCGCCATTGCCGCGCTGCTGTTGACCGTCATCATGGTGTCCTTCCGGCCGTTCCAGCCGGGCGGCGCAGAACTCGCCGGTCAAGGCGGCGACATCGTCAACCAGCTTGGCTTCGGTTCGCTCGGCGCCATGTCGATCTTCTCGCTGATGGCCTTTGCCGATCCGCGTGTGGTGCGCTCGCTGCTCAGCCCGTCCTGGATGCTGATGCTGGGCTTCTTTTTCCTCTCGGTGATCCTGTCGACCGATCCGCCTTCGGCCATGCGCGCCGCCTCCTTCACCCTGATCGGCATCCTGACGATGGCGACGATCCTGGTGCTGCCTCGCGACGCCGAAGCCTTCTCGAAGGTGATCATCTTCACCGCCGTCGTGGTCATGGGCCTTTCCTATCTCGGGCTCATCGTTTTTCCGCATGAGGCGATGCACACCGCCGACTCGCAGGAGCCTGAGCATGCCGGCCTGTGGCGCGGCGTGTTCACCCACAAGAACATCGCCGGGCCGATCATGGCCTGCCTCAGCTTCGCGGGCCTCTATCTCTACCGGCGCGGACAGCGCTACTGGGGTGCCGGGATCTTCTTCGCTGCGATGATCTTCATGCTGCACACCGGCTCCAAGACGACAGCCGGCCTGGTGCCGTTCTCGATCCTGATCGTCATGTTCCCGAGCCTGATCGGCATGCGGCTCGGCACGCCGATCCTGTTTGCGCTGGCGATCGTCGCGACAGCGGTCGGCACGCTGGGCATCGTATTCCTGCCGCCGATAAAACATCTCGCGGCGATCTATTTCCCGGACATGACCTATACGGGCCGCACGACGCTGTGGGAGTTCGCCGGCAGCATGCTCGCGAAGAAGCCATGGACCGGTTACGGCTATGAGAGCTTCTGGGGCACGCCCTTGCTGCTCAACCAGGACCAGCCCTTCGACCGGCCGTGGGACATCCGGACCATCGTGCACGGCCATGACGGCTACCTCGACATCGCCGTGCTGATGGGCATTCCGGCACTCTGCGTGGCGGTCTACACTTTCCTCATCGCGCCGCTGCGCGACTACATGCGCATTCCGTTGCGCAGGGAAAACATTTTTCTCGGTGACTTCTTCATGATGGTGGTGCTGTTCACGGCGCTGAACGCTTTTCTCGAAAGCTTCTTCTTCCATCGCGGCGACCCGGTCTGGCTGTTCTTCGTGCTCGGCGTATTTGGCCTCAGGCAAGTCTCGCTGCGGCCGATGGCAGTGCGCGATCCCGATCGCGGCTCGCGATCTTTCCGTTCCTCCTGACGGGGGCTTCCCCGGGGAAGCGCCAGCGTCTATGTGAAAGCCTTCCTTCGGAGGGCTTTTGATGACGATCAGGCTTGTTCTCGCCGGCTGCGGCAATATGGGTTACGCCATGCTCTCAGGCTGGCTGAAATCCGGTAAGCTTGCGCCATCGGCGGTTTTCGTGGTCGAGCCCAATGCCGATCTGCGCAATCGCGCGGCCACGCTGGGCTGCGCGACATCAGCCGATGCCGGCAGCATCCCGGCCGATGCCGTGCCCGATCTCGTCGTCATCGCGGTGAAGCCGCAGGTGATCCGCGATGTCACCTCCGCCTACAAGCGTTTCGGCGATGGCCGCACCACCTTCGTCAGCATCGCCGCCGGCACGCCGGCCAACACCTTCGAGGAAATCCTCGGCAGCCGCGCGCCGATCGTGCGCTGCATGCCCAACACACCCGCGGCAATCGGCAAGGGCATGATGGTGGTGTTCTCCAACAAGCTCGTGTCGGATGACACCAAGCGTTTCGTCGCCGATCTTTTGTCGGCGAGCGGCGAAGTGGCCACCATCGACGACGAGGGCCTGATGGATGCGGTGACCGCCGTCTCCGGATCTGGGCCGGCCTACATCTTCCATTTCATCGAAGCGCTGACCGTGGCCGCCGAGAAGGCCGGGCTGCCAACGGCGACCGCCAAGCTGCTCGCCATGCAGACAGTCTATGGCGCCGCCTCGCTCGCCGCCGAAAGCGGCGAGGAACCGGGCGTGCTGCGCCAGCAGGTCACCAGCCCCAACGGCACGACGGCCGCGGCGCTGGCCGTGCTGATGGGCGAGCACCGGCTGACGCGCCTTCTCACAGAGGCGGTGGAGGCTGCGCGGCTGCGGTCGGTCGAGCTGGGGAAGTAATCGTCAACTCCTCCGCTGCCGAAGTTTTGATGGGTCGGACGTGCTTGCGTTGATGGCTTGGCGGAAATGCACATCGCTTCGTCATCCTGGGGCGAAGCAAGGAGCGCAGCGACGCGGCGCAGACCCCAGGATCCATGCCGCGACTTCAAAGCGCTGCTGCGGTGCAGAATTCTGCTCCGCTGCATTC
>NZ_RZQY01000382.1:0-5674 GCF_003998575.1 Mesorhizobium sp. M7A.F.Ca.CA.001.10.2.1
ATCTTCAGGAATTCGATGAATGCGCGCGCGCTCTTGCTGTCCTTGGTGATCATCGCCAGCGTACCGGCGCCGAGCACGGGCGTGCCCAGTTCAGGCTTGGAGGCATAGGGCGGGAAGTAGAAGAAGTCCGCGTCCTGGCCGACCTTGGTACCTTCCGGGAAGAAGGTCGGGATGAACGATGCCTGATGGTGCAGGTAGCATTTCGGCGGCACCGAAAAGAGGCCCTTCGGGCTGTCGCGGAAATCGGTCGCCGCGACCGCCTTGGCGCCGCCATCGACCATCTTGTCGTCGGTCGCGATCTTGCCGAAAATGTCGATGGCGTTGACCACTGCGGGGTCGTTGAACGGGATCTCGTTCTTCACCCATTTGTCGTAGACCTCCGGAGGCTGGGTGCGCAGCATCAGGTCTTCGACCCAGTCGGTCGCCGGCCAGCCGGTGGCGCCGCCGGAGCCGAGGCCGATGCACCACGGCTTGCCGCCATCGGCGATGATCTTCTTTTCGAGATCGGCAAGTTCTTCCTGCGTTTTCGGCACCTTGTAGCCGGCTTCCTCGAAATTATCCGGCGAATACCAGACCAGCGACTTCACATCGGCCTTATAAGGGAAGGCGAAGAAGCCCGGCTTGCCGTCCTTGTCCTTAAAGGTGCCGAGATCGACCCATGACTGGCCGGCACCGTAATTGTCCTTGACCCATTTGGCGGTGTCGTCACCGAGCGGCGTCAAAAGGCCCTTCGACGCCAGGTCCTGGATAAGACCCGGCTGCGGCAGCACGGCGATGTTCGGCGGGCTGCCGGCCTGCGTGTCGATGACGATCTGCTGCTCGTAATTCTCCGAGGAGGAGTATTTGATCTCGACGCCGGTGGCTTCCGAGAAATAGTCGAGAACGCCGCGCACCAGGCCTTCGTCCTCGCCGCGCCACGGTCCGAAGATCGACAGCGTCTCACCCTTGAGGTCGACTTTCTTGAGCTCTTCGTAGTTCGCCCAGTTGAAGCGCTTGTCTTCGCCGGGCTTGAACTTCAGTTCGGCCTGCGCGGGCGCGTTCAGGGCGAACGTGGCAAACGCCGCACCCAGCAAAAGCATTTTCTTCATCGGTATTCCTCCCAGTGGGTCTCACACACCGGACGGAACCTCCATTCCGCCCGCCGACGCCGCAGGACTGTGACTCAGTCGGAAAGGAACCGCAACCTTTCGAAGAGTCTTCCAAAGCGCTTTGGCTTTCTCGATCACGCCATTGAATTGCTGGGAAGTCAAGAGGCCGGGCGGATTAATCGATTTAGGTTCGCGCATTTGCGCCCCTAAAAGTGCGCTGCAACATGCTATTATGGCGATGCAGCAGCAATTTTTGTTTCAAATACGCCCGAACCGCGTCTATGGTTCGGCTTGGTATGGCTCGGCCCCGCTGGGACTTGGGTCGATTCAATTTAAAAGCGCTTTGAGGGAATGGAGACCTTTCGTGAACCTCAAGCAGCTCGCCCATATGCTGGCACTTTCGCAAACCACGGTAAGCCGTGCGCTGAACGGCTATCCCGAGGTCAACGAGGAGACGCGCAGGCGTGTCATGGATGCCGCCAAGCGCCATGGCTATCGTCCCAATCCGAGCGCGCGCCGGCTGGCGACCGGCAAGACCGGCATGATCGGCTATGTCCTGCCGACCGGTGCGTCGGTCGACATCGATCCGCATTTCGTCGAGTTCCTGTCCGGCCTTGGTGACTATGCCCGTTCGCACGAGCTTGACCTTGTGCTGTCGCCGGCCGACGCCGACGACCAGGAGACGACCTACCGGCGCATCGTCGCCAACAGGCAGGTCGATGCCGTCTACATCTCCTCGCCAAGGCCCGCTGACCGGCGCGTGGCGCTGGTCAACACGCTCGGCATTCCCTTCATCGTCCATGGCCGCAGTGAGGGCTTCGACTTCGACTATGCTTTTACCGACATCGACAATGAGGGCGCCTTCCACGAGGCGGCCAGGCTGCTGATCCAACTAGGTCATCGGCGGCTGGCGTTGATCAACGGTGACGACCGCGAGACCTTCGCCATCCATCGCGAACGCGGCGTGCGCCGGGCGCTCGCCGCGAGCGGACTGTCATTGAGCGAACGCCATGTCTGCTCGGTCGATATGACCGAGGAGAACGGCTATCGCGCCACCAGGCGTTTGCTGGAAGAGGACGACGCGCCGACGGCGATCGCCTGCTCCAGCCTGATCATGGCGCTGGGCGTCGTGCGCGCCGTACGCGACCTCGGCCTGAGCATTCCGAGCGACGTCTCGCTGATCGCCCACGACGATGTCTTCCCCTGGCTGAGGCCGGAGAATTTCTCGGTGCCGCTGTCGACGACGCGTTCATCGATCCGTCTCGCCGGCGCCCGTGTCGCCGAGCGGCTGGCGGCACGGATTTCAGGACTGGAGGAGGGGGCGCGAGGCGAGGTCTGGCCGGTCGACCTGGTGGTCAGGGGATCCGTGGCGGGGGCGCCTGCGTAGCTGGAGATCAAACCCATGCTCTGCGGGAACCGAGTTGAGACGCGACACCCGGTTTACCCAATCATGGATCGGCTGTGTCCAGTCCGTCACGAACGCCCGACGATGTGTTCGACAAGGCGGTGCGCCTCCTCGGCAATCGCTAATATTATGCCCGATTTGCGCGTGGAGGCGAAATCTAAGCCGGCGAAGTAGATACCTGGCTGCGCAGCCACGCCATCCTCATGAACGGGCCGTCCCTGCGAGTCGAGCACCCCAGGGAGGTTCACCCAACTGAAATCACCCCGGAAGCCAGTACACCACACCACGGTCGTTATGCCGGACACGGCAACATCAAGAGAACGAATAGTCGGGTCCGGCAGATATGCCGCGACAGTCTCCGCAGGATTGGGTTCCGAAACGGGAGCATCGATTCCGGAGCGACTGATATATTCGTCGATATAGCGTTTGACGTTGGCGGAGGCTTCATCCCCAAAACGAATATGGGCTTCGAGATCGTCGGCGAACGAGAGGCGGCCGCCTTCCTCGACGCCTGCGAACCGGCCCAGCAGCACGATACCTCGGGCGCTGAGCGCTTGGAGGCTAATGGTGCGTTCTGCCCCAAGCAGACCACGAGCCGGAATGCGTTCCGCAAGACGGATTATCTCCTCTCGACGCACGTCGAGAAACCCGCTCTCGACCAGCCACATCATAATGTGGCGACCTCGGTAGCTCCGAGAGAGTCTTCCAACCCGGCTTGTGGCAAGGAAGACCGTTCGGCCTGCTTCTGCCAAGTCCTCTGCGATCTGGCCACCCGACTGGCCGCCTCCGACAACCAGCACCGCTCCATCAGCGAGATCGGCGGCGCTGCGGTAATCGGAAGCATCGATCTGGCAGAGGCCGGGCGGCAGCGAACCGGCCCAAATTGGGCGCACCGGACAATTCAGGTCGCCGCTTGCGATCACCACGTTCCGCGCCAAAACTGTGCCGCGTGAAGTGGTTAGCCTATATTCGCCATTATTGTGTCCACTGGCGAGTTCGGTCACGGCAGTATCCTGTTCGACAGGGAGGCCGTGCCGCTTGGCGAAATCCTCGAGGAGTGCGACGAATTCGTCGCACGTCAGGGTACCGGACGGATCCGAACCGTCATAGCAGTCGCCTGGCATCACGGTCTGCACGTTGGGGGTATTCATCCGGAAAGAGTCCCACCGCTGTGTGCGCCAGGTCTCTCCGATGCGGCCTCTCTCCAGTATCCTGTGGCTTAGGCCCCGCCGTGCCAGCGAATGGCTGATGCCCAGGCCGGCCCAGCCGGCCCCGACGACCACCGCATCGAGGACATTGGCGTTACTCGTCATTGCCGCAATCCCGATGCTAGTGCATGTCGCCCAAAAATGGCGTCCGCATAGTCTCCCCGAAGGTGCGAGGGCAAGATAGCAGTTCTGTCGGCTCACGCCACGATCAAAATCTCGCCCGACGCCGGCAGTGGGGAGGCCACCGCAAGGGGCTGGATTCCGATATCTCACGCCGCGGATTTGAGGTGGTCGATGAAGGCGCGCAGCTTCGGCAGGACTTGGCGCTTGCCGGGATGATACAGGAAGACGCCCGGCGTCGTGGCGGCGATGCCGTCCAGCACCGGTTCGAGTTTACCTTCGGCTATCGGACCTTCAGCGATTGGTCGAGGCGTCTGCGCCAGCCCGACGCCCCGCATCGCGGCCCCGAGCAATGTCGGATAATCGTGCGCAATCAGCGGGCCTGAGAGCATCGCCTCGATCGCCTCGTTGCCGTCGACGAAAGCCCAGGGCGCAATGGCGCCATTCGAACGGCGCAAGCGCAGGCAGGCGTGGTTGCGCAAATCGTCGACGCGTTCGGGGTGGCCATGGCGTTTGAGATAGTCAGGGCTGCCGACGACCACGAAGGAAAATGACGGGGTTAGCCGCACCGCGACCATGTCGACCGCGATGAACTGGCCAAGACGGATACCGGCATCGAACCCGCCGGCCGCGAGATCGACCATCTCGTCGCTCGCGGCGATCTCCAGTTCGATCTCGGGATAGGCCCGGCAGAACGACGCGATCATCGGCTCCAGGATCAAGGGCACGACGGCGCGGGGTACGGACAGGCGCAGCAGACCGGTCGGCCGCCGGCCGATGTCACGCACCGCCTCGCCGGCCGCCACAAGTTCTTCGAAAGCAGGGCCGGCACGGTCGAGGAACCGTTGGCCAGGCTCGCTCAAGCCGACACTCCGCGTTGTGCGAACGAACAACGCCGCACCCATGCGTGTTTCCAGCGCGCGCACCGCCTGGCTCACGGCGGACGGTGTCACGCCGAGTTCCGCTGCGGCGCGGCGGAAGTTGCGGTGCCTGGCGACGGCCAGGAATGCCTCGACGCCCTCCAGCGCTCCGTGCCGGACTGTGTAGTTCTGCTTCATGGGTTGTTGTGATTACAGCGGATGGTCGAATTATGGAAGCGGGCTTAGTAGGTCGGTCAAGGTAGTCCGCCAAGGGCTGCCCTGCGTCTCACGCGGTGTCGGAGGTCGCATGAACCAGTTTCGAGAGAGGCCAGATGTCAACCGAGGTCGTGTTCCAAATCCATCTTGTTCTGGGCTATGTCGCGTGGCTGCTTTGCTTCGCCGTATACGGTTTGCCGTGGCTCAGGTCTATGGACCGGGTCGCGACGCAACGCGCTGTCGCCACTCTGCACAGCTTCCGCTTCTTCGGGCTGGTCTTCCTCGTTCCGGGTGTCGTCGGCCCCGATTTGCCTGCCGGCTTTGCCGTGTTTGCTGCCTACGGCGACCTCATAACAGGAGTGCTGGCCATGCTGGCGCTGGTCACGGCAAGGATACCTCGGATCTTCTGGGCGCTCGTCGTTGCCTTCAATCTGGTCGGGACTGTCGACCTCGTCGTAGACTATTACCACGCCATCCAGGTCGGCCTTCCCCAGCGTGCGGGCGAACTGGGCGCCACCTACGCGATCCCGATCATCTACGTGCCGCTGCTGATGATCACGCACACCGTCGCGCTCTATTTTCTGGTGCGTCCTCCGCAAGCCGCGACTTGACCTGTCGCAGACTAATCCTTTGCCGCCGCCCTGATGTCCAGCAGACCGTAGCCGAAATCATTGTCGCGTCCCTTGGGGCCGAGATCCCTGGCCGTCGCCGCGAGCGCCTTCTCGATGCCGTCGGCCGTTCGACCGGGCGCGGCGTGGATGAGATTGGCGATGGCGC
>NZ_RZQY01000383.1:0-5659 GCF_003998575.1 Mesorhizobium sp. M7A.F.Ca.CA.001.10.2.1
GATCAGGTCGACGGCGAGCGCGAATTCCTCGTGAAAACGGAAGCTGCCGCGCATCTCGATCTCTTTGGCGACGATCAGGTTCTGCGGGAGAGACACGTCGCCGCCAAGGCCGAGCTGCATCAGCACGCCGCGCGGCTTCAGCACGTCGAGTCCGGCCCGTGCCGCGCGCTCGTTGCCGGAGCATTCGAACATCACGTCGAAACTGCCCTTTTCGATGTTATAGGCAGCGAGCTTGTCGGCGTCGGTGGCGACATTGATGGTGCGGTCAGCGCCGATCTCCCGAGCCTTTTCCAGCACGGCATCCATGACGTCGGTGACGATGATTTCGCGCGCGCCGTGGGCTCTGGCTGCCAGGATGCAAAGCGCGCCGATCGGCCCGCAGCCGGTGACCAGAACGCGTTTGCCGAGCAGCGAGCCGGCGCGGTTCAGGGCATGCAGCGTAACCGCAAAAGGCTCGGCGAAAGCGGCCTCGTTGATGGAGATATGGTCGGCGATTTTATGACATTGCCACGCCTCCGCGATCAGGCGCTGGCGGAACGCCCCTTGTATATGGGGCATCGGCATGGCGCTGCCATAGAAGCGCATGTTGAGGCATTGGTTCTGCATGCCTTGCAGGCAGTAGCGGCAGGCGTTGCAGGGTCGGCTGGGCGAGATCGCGACGCGGTCGCCGACAGCGAGTGTGGAAACGCCGCCGCCGATGACCTTTACTGTGCCGGCAACCTCGTGGCCGAGGATCATCGGTTCGCGCAGGCGAATCGCGCCGAAGCCGCCATGGTTATAGTAGTGCAGGTCCGAGCCGCAGATGCCGCCGGCTTCGACCGCGATCTCGACCTGTCCGGCGCCGGGGGAGCCCGGATCGGTCTCCTCTATCCGCAGGTCTTTTATCGCGTGGATGACGATCGACTTCATGATGGAATCTCTTTCTCAAACGACCGGTGTCAGCAAGGTCTGTCCGCCGAAATGGGCCGCGAGATTGTCGCGAACGAGCTGACCCATTGCCTTGCGGGTCTCCACCGTGCCGCTGGCGTGGTGCGGTTGCAGCACGACATTGGAAAGCTTCAGGAAGCGATCGTCGATCGTTGGCTCGTTCCAGAACACGTCAAGGCCGGCGCCCTTTATGGCACTGGATTCCAGGGCCGCGAGCAACGCGGTCTCGTCAACCGTGCTGCCGCGCGAAATATTTATGACGATGCCGTCAGGCCCGAGTGCAGCCAGAACATCCGCATCGATGATGTGCTTCGTGCTGTCGCCGCCAGCGAGCGTCACAATCATGAATTCACTCTGTCGCGCCAGTTCGACCAGATCGCCAACGAATGCGTAGGGCAAGTCATCGCGCTTACGCACGTCGAAATAGGCGACAGCGCAGTCGAAGGCTGCGGCGCGCCTGGCCACCGCCGCGCCGACGCGGCCCATGCCGACAATGCCCAGCCTTTTCCCGCAAACGCGCGTCACCAGCGGCATGTTGGCCTTGCGCCAGCTGCCATCGCGGACGTAGGCGTCGGCCTGCGGGATCTTGCGCGCCACTGCCAGCAGCAGCCCGATGCCGATATCGGCCACGTCCTCGGTCAGCACGTCAGGCGTGTTGGTGACGCGGATGCCGTTTGCCCTGGCGTAAGCAAGGTCGATGGCGTCGGTGCCGACGCCATAGCAGGAGACGATTTCAAGCTTCGGCAGTTTCGCCATCAGCGCCGCACTTGCCCCAAGCTCGCCGCGCGTTGCGATGGCACGAATCGCGCCAGCTCGGCTTGCGATAAGCGCGTCCTTGTCCTCCGCCTGCCAGAGCTTGTGAACGCGATATCTCGCCTCGAGGTCTTCCATGTCCCAATCCGGATAGGGGCCGGTCATCAATATATCGGTCATGGCGTCGTCTCCTCAGCAAGTTCATTTTTCCCATTGACTATGTTATCGATAACATTCATGTCAATAGGCACTGGCGGCGGCGCGGTGGAAATCATATCCGCTTCAGGGGACAGTCCTCAGGAGGAGCGCATGAGCAGTTCGTTGTTCGATTTGACCGGCATGCGGGCGCTGGTCACCGGCTCGGGTCAGGGGATCGGCCTGGCGCTGGCAGAGGGGCTGGCGCAGCACGGCGCCGAAATCGTGCTGAACGGGCGCAACGCTGAAAAAGTCGCGGCCGCTGCCGATGCGCTGGTGGCCCGGGGATACAAGGCTCGCGTGGCGGTCTTCGACGTGACCGATCACGCTGCGGTCGTCAAAGGCGTCGCCGAGATCGAGGCGACGATCGGCGCCATCGACATTTTGATCAACAATGCCGGCATGCAGTTTCGTATGCCGCTCGAGGACTTCCCTGCGGACAAATGGGACGAGCTGCTGCGCACCAACATCTCCAGCGTGTTTTTCGTCGGGCAGGCGGTGGCGCGGTACATGATTGCGCGCAAGTGCGGCAAGATCATCAACATCGCCTCGGTACAAAGCGAGTTGGCCCGCACGAACATCGCGCCCTATACCGCCACGAAGGGAGCGGTGCGCAATCTGACGCGCGGCATGTGCGCCGACTGGGCCAAGCATGGCCTGCAGATCAATTCCATCGCGCCGGGCTATTTCAAGACGCCGCTCAACCAGGCGCTGGTCGACAATCCCGAATTTTCGACATGGCTGACCAACCGAACGCCGGCCGGACGCTGGGGCGATGTCGGCGAACTGATCGGCGCGGCAGTCTTCCTGGCCGGACCGGCCTCATCCTTTGTCAACGGACACACGCTCTATGTCGATGGCGGCATCACGACCTGTCTTTGAGCCCGCACTCATCGTCGTGATGGGTGTCAGCGGCTGCGGCAAGACCAGAATCGGAGTCGAGATTGCGGAGCGGCTCGGCCTCCCCTTCATCGAAGGCGACACGCTGCATCCGCCCGGCAATGTCGAAAAGATGTCGGCCGGCATCCCGCTCGCCGATGACGATCGCTGGCCGTGGCTGGATCTGGTGGGTGCAGCCTTGCGCCAGGCGAACGAGGAGGGCCGTGGGCTTGTCGTAAGCTGCTCAGCGCTGAAGGAATCCTACCGTGATCGGCTTCGCCATGCGGTGGGCGGGTCGGCGGTTTTCATATTCTTGGAGGGGTCGCGCGCGCTGCTGCAAGCCAGACTCGCCGAGCGTGGCGGCCATTTCTTTCCGCCGGCGCTGCTCGATAGCCAATTCGCTGCGCTGGAAAATCCGGATGGTGAGAAGCTAGTGGTCACCGTGGATATCAACGCTCCGGTCTACAGCATAGTCGACGCGGCTTTGGAGGGGCTGGGCACTCTCAGTGTCGCACCCGCTGCCGGGACAAAGAGAGAGGCACGTTGACATGACAGAAGCAGCACAAATCGCCGTTGTCGGCGCCGGCATCATGGGATCGGCGATTGCCACCCGCCTGATCGAGACCAAGCAGACCGTCACGATGTTCGATCTGGACAAGGCCAAGGTTGCCGCCCTGACCGCGAAGGGTGCGGCAGCCGCCGCGTCTGTCGCCGAGGCGACACACGCCAGCAGCTTCGTCATCCTCAGCCTCAACCATGCCGATATCGTGCGTTCGGTGGTGTTTGGCGACGGCGGTGTCGCGGCTGCGGCGTCGTCCGAAAAGCTGCTGATCGACATGTCGTCGATCGACCCGGCCGACACCGCTGAGATGGCGAAGAAGCTCTTTGCCGAGACCGGCATGAAATGGCTCGACTGTCCGCTGTCGGGCGGCGTTCCCGGTGCGCTCGCCGGCCGGCTGACCGTCATGGCGGGCGGCGAGGCGGCAGACTTCGAACACGCGCGCACGGTGATGCGGCATCTCTGCGCCAACTACACGCTGATGGGGCCGAGCGGGGCAGGGCAGACAACCAAGCTGATCAACCAGCTTTTCTGCGCGGTGCTGTTCCAGGCCGTCGCCGAAGCGGTGAAACTCGCCGAAGCCGGCGGCGTCGATCCCAAGGCCATCCCGGCGGCGCTGAAGGGCGGCAGGGCCGATTCCAGCATCATGCAGGAGTTCATGGCAAAGTTTGCCGCTCGCGATTTTTCAGCCACCGGACGCATCGACAACATGCTGAAGGACCTCGATTCGCTGCAGGCCTTTGCGCTGAAGACCAAGACGCCGATGCCGATGACCGGGCAGGTGGTCGAGATCCATCGCCTGCTCTGCGCGGCCGGGCTGGGGTCTAAGGATTCGGCTGAAATGATGCGCCTGCTCGACGGCAAGACCAGCTGAGCGGCGAGCCCTGGACTTTGTCGCTTGACGCTCAGAAATGTTATCGATAACATCATTTGGCGATCTTGGGAGGAACGCTTGTGTCTGAGGAAAAATTGATCGAATTCAAGTCGATTACCAAGGAGTTCGGCGGCACCCGCGCGCTCTCCGACGTGTCGCTCGATCTGCACAAGGGCGAGATCCTGGCACTGCTCGGCGAGAACGGCGCCGGTAAGTCGACGCTGATCAAGACGCTTGCCGGCATCTACCGTCCCGATGGCGGCAGCATCCTGTTTCGCGGCGAGCCTTATCATCATCGCCCGCCGCGGCCGAACCAGCGCCAATCCGTCGCCTTCATTCACCAGGATCTCGGCCTGATCGAGTGGATGACGGTCGGCGAAAATGTCGGCCTCGCGCAGGGATTTTCGCTGCGCTCCGGTCTCATCGACTGGCGCTCCACCGAAAAGCGGGCGCACGAGGCGCTGAAGCTTGTCGGCTGCGATTTCGATCCGACGACGCGCGTCCAGGATCTAACGCGTACCGAAAAATCGCTGGTCGCCATCGCCCGCGCTCTGGCCACCGAGGCCGATGTTCTGGTGCTCGATGAGCCGACCGCCAGTCTCCCGGCCGACGAGGTCGATCGCCTGTTCGACGCCATCCGCCCGCTCAAGCAGCGCGGTGTCGGCATGATCTATGTCTCGCATCGCCTCGACGAGATTTTCCGCATCGCCGACCGCGTTGCCGTGCTGCGCGACGGCAGGCTGGTTGGCCAGAAGAAGGTCGCCGAGACCAAGCCGGACGAGCTGGTCGAGATGATCGTCGGCCGTCCGGTAAGCCAGGTTTTCAGCAAGGCTGAGACGCAGGCCGGCGAGACGGTGTGCGCTGTTCGCGACCTGGTCTGCGCCGGCGCCGGTCCGGTGTCGTTCGACGTGCGCAAGGGAGAGCTGCTCGGTCTGGTCGGATTGCGCGGCGCCGGACAGGAATTGGTCGGCCGCACGCTGTTCGGCTGCCAGGCCTTTTCCGGTTCGGTGACGATCAATGGCGCTATGCCCGATCTATCGAGCCCGATCGCGGCGATGGCGGCCGGCGTCGGCCTAATCGCCCGCGACCGGACGGAGGAATCCATCGCGGCCTCCTTGTCGATCCGCGAGAACAGTTTTCTCAATCCCGGTGCCGGCAAGCGCGGCCTGTTCTCATTCCTGGCGTCTCACAAGGAGGCTGCGCTGGCGCAAGTGATCGGCGGCTCGGTCGGGCTGCGCCCCAACGATCCGAACCTGCCCATCGAAGCGCTTTCGGGCGGAAACCAGCAAAAGGTGGTCGTCGGGCGCTGGCTCCACACCGGCCGCACATTGCTGATCGCCGAGGACCCCACTGCAGGCGTCGATGTCGGCGCCAAGGCCGAGATCTACCGGCTGATCGGCCGCGCACTTGAAGCCGGCCTCGCTGTGGTCGTGGTGTCGACCGATTTCGAGGAGATCGCCCATATCTGCCAC
>NZ_RZQY01000384.1:0-5659 GCF_003998575.1 Mesorhizobium sp. M7A.F.Ca.CA.001.10.2.1
CGCGGCAAAGTCCCGAGAGCGCCACGACCGTGTCGGACTACGACGTGACGACATGGAAACTGGAGACGGGGGTCGATGGTCTCCTCTACGAAGATGCCACCGGCATCCTGCTCGGCGGTGTCTCTTTCCACTATGGCACGGCTTCCTCCGACATCTCGTCGATCTATGGCGTCGGCTCGATCGACGCCAAAGGCTATGGCTTCGCCGGCACGCTGACCTGGTATGGCGACAACGGCTTCTACACCGACGGCCAGGCCCAGGTAACGTGGTATGACAGCGACCTGAAGTCCACCACCCTGGGCAGCGAGCTCGCGAAGGGCAATAATGGCTTCGGCTATGCTGTGAGCATCGAAGCCGGCCAGAAGTTCGCGCTCGGGGCCAAATGGACGCTGACGCCGCAGGCTCAGCTCTCCTATTCTTCGGTCCGCTTCGACAGCTTCACCGATCCGTTCGACGCAGCGGTGTCGCTGAGCCGCAGTGAGGCGCTGATCGGCCGTGCCGGCCTGTCGCTCGACTATGAGGACGCCTGGACCGGCGCCCAGGGCAAGGTCAGCCGCTCGCATTTCTACGGCATTGCCAATCTCTATTACGACTTCCTCGACGGCAATGACGTGGATGTCTCCGGCACCGCGCTTCACGAGCACGACCAGCCGCTGTGGGGCGGTGTCGGTCTCGGCGGATCGCTCTCCTGGGCCGACGATCGCTACACGGTCTTCGGGGAAGCCTTCGCAAAGTCGAGCCTGAAGGAATTCGGCGACAGCCGCTCCATCGGCGCGAAGCTCGGCCTCAGCGTCAAGTGGTAGTCAGCAGGTTGACGGCTGACAAAGACAATGAGCCCTGATTCGAGTGCGCCGGGCTGGACAGGAATGGATGAAGATATGACCCGTAAGAGCTGGGGTAGAAGCCTCCTCCTGGTGGCCACCGCGCTGCTCATCATGGGCTTTGCGATTTCGGCATTTGCTCAAGAGAAGACAGGCCTTCCAGGCGGTGCTACTTCGCTCCAGGAGAGCTACCAGGACTGGAACCTAACCTGTCAAAGCGGGGCACCACAAATAGCGTGCGCTGTCTCCCAGCAACAAACGCAGCAGAACGGGCAGCGGGTGATGGCTGTCGAGCTTAGGCGAAACAGCGACGGCACGCTCGCCGGCAATCTCGTTCTTCCGTTTGGCCTCCTGCTCGACGCCGGTGCCACACTGCAGATTGACGACAGCCAGCCGCTGGCGGCGCTGCGCCTCTCCACCTGCCTGCCGGCCGGCTGCATCGTGCCGCTCAGCCTCGGGGAAGAAACAGTCGCAGCTTTGCGGGCCGGTTCGGTGCTCAAGATAAAGGTCAGAAGCGCAGATCAGAAGGAGGTGGTCCTGCCCGTGTCGTTGAAAGGACTTGCACCTGCTCTGGACAGGCTTGGCGTCCTCGCTGGAGCGTGACAATTCCTGCCGGAGCGCGTTTCTTAGCGAAAAGCCGATGCTTGCCACCGGTTCAAGTAGCACTGTGCTGGGTCGTAATGCAGGGGTAGGCTAGTGACTGACAATAAAGCCGTCGGTCCGCTGCCGGTCTCAACGCGGACGTCAACGGTTCTACAATTGGCCATCGACTGGGGTTCTTGGAAGCTTTTCGAACTTTCTGCCTTGCGCCTCCGGCCGAATTGCGTGGGCTTACTCAGGACGTTGGGGCGGCTGAACTAGCTGCGGTGCAAACTTGATCGAGATGCTCATCTGGGGTTCGAGCCGGTAGACCGTATCGCCGACGTTCAGCATGGGGGCAAAAATCTTTCTCGCGGTGACTAGCCCGGCTACTTGAAACTGGAGCTTTTGTCGCGTGCGCTGAGTCGGGTTGCCAATGAAATGGCTGCTCTTGAAGATCCCCAGCCCGAGGCTGCCGGCCCGCTCCGGCCGTGCTGGCTCTTCACGTCCGAAGAGGCAGCGATGCCAACCGCCGTTGCCATGGCGGGGACGATCCAGTGCGTCGTCATCGGGCCGCTCCGGCGTCAACGCCAGTGGATCCGCCAGTCCTGATCAACGGAGGTCCGATAGGAGGGTCCCTTCTTCGATAGCGTTGAAGGGCGTGATCCGGCGACCTAAAGCGCGTTGCGTTGAAGCGGATTTATGCGACGCACTTTAGGTTCTTTTTTCTATTTGCATGTCGTCCTCTGATAACCGAGGTCAATTTTTAGGCGACATGCATTACGCGCGTCCTAGTTGTGGCCGCCGAGTGTGTTCACGGTCGCGCAGAACGCGGTGAATGGCTGCATTACCTCACCCGCGCACTCACCCTTCATCTGTGCCTGCTTTTCGGCCGGCATGGAAAAAAAGACGCGCTCAAAATCAACCCGGGGCTTCATGGTTTTCATGCTGGAGTCGGTGAAGAACGGCATCATCGTGTCCGGCTCATCCAATGCCCCGGCCAGAGCATGGCCACCAAAAATCGAAAGACTGAATGTTGCAGCGAGACAGATAGCTTTGATGTTCATAAGAAATTTCCTCTCGTGTTAAACGGTTGCCCCAACGACAATCACGTTGGAATTCACAGGGTAGCATCTTCCCGGCTACAGTATTTCCGATGGGCACGGTCTTTTCTGCCTGAACGATGCTTGTGAGGGGGCAACTCGAAGCTGGTTTGGGAACATCAAGACAGAATGACTCCGCCGCCTATGACCTGTTGAACACGCAGCATCAACTTCCTTAAGCATGGATTTCGAACAACGTGCCTGTTCGCTGACGCCGACATCATCCCGGTTGCCAAACCGGTCCAAAAGCTATTCGCCGATGCGAAGACGGTGGCGTTAGCACCGAGATCGAGGAAGAAACCGTTAGCGGGCTCGAAATGCAGGGAGCAAGAGACGACGGCCCGAGTGCAAGCCAACCGGAGCACGATTGAAATGGCGCGCCGATCATTCCAGATCGGAAAGATCGGGCAAGCCTTGAGACAGCATGGTCCATACGGATAGACATAAGGATTATATCTAGGTAGGGGGAGCTCGAATACATGATGTAGACTGGTGAACTCCCGTAGAGTTGAGCACCTTGCCTGCCCGAATATTCTGAGCCCGTACTCGCCGAGGGTTTATCGGATAGGGTCGGAGCAGAAACGCGGAAGTCAGGGGTCCTGTTGGTCCCGCTACCGCCGCCCAATCAAGCTTCGACGGCGATCCGTTCCCTCCAAGAAACACAGGTTTCATGAAGGGCATAGGCCAATGACTATTCAGTCGCTTCCAACTTTTCCGAGAGGGATGGCTCCCATCGGTCTCCTGGTATCGAACGCCGTGTGTGAGCCTGAACGGCGCCAATCCGCAAGTGCTGCGGCGATGGGGACATCGAGTATGTCGCCGGAGACCGCGGGCTCGACCTTCCGGATCGACGTCCCCTACATGGATATGGTGCTTTCGATCTCCGCGCAGCCCTCGGGCTGCGCTAGTGATGAGGCAGGTTTCACGAGAACTGTGGCGTCCCACGGGATGCCTTTTGATCCGGTCATCGAGCGGCTACTTTCCCAGTTCGAGCAGGCTGTTAGGCCGGAGGGAGTTGATGGGGTCCACGGAGACGCCATCCTCCACGCCATCCTAGCCCGCTGGCTCTGGCTGCGATCGCCGTCCGAGGTCCAGCAGGAGGCCAACCACGGCGCACTGCAGAAATGGAGGCTGAAGCGGGTGATGGCTTACGTTGACGAGCATATCGGTGAAGCCATTTCGCTGGCGGATCTCGCTCGGGCGGCAGGCCTCAGCCGGATGTATTTCGCCGCGCGATTCAGGATGGCGACCAGTCTTCGTCCTCACGAATACATCCTGCGCCGCAGAATCGAGCGGGCCAAGGACATGCTGATCAAAACCAATGACAGCCTCGTTGATATCGCGTTCAACGTCGGCTTCCAGACTCAGGCACATTTCACCACGGTCTTCAAGCGCTTTGCCGGCATCACTCCCGGCCGCTGGCGCCAGTCCAACCGCCTCCAAGCATGAAGCTTTCGGCCCCCGCCGTCGCATGGCAATGACCTCGCCGCGCCCTGCCTGCGCGATATATTTTCCTCGGAGTTGAGACTGCAAAAGGCCTCCCAGCCATTGCGATTGTGGTAGCGAGACGCCGATACCGGAGTGTGGAAGTCTGGGCCGGTATATGGTGTAAGTCGAGTTTACGTCTGCCGTAGTGCACTTCGCTTCCCGGGGGCATCCCTCTCAGCACTCGCGTTCGGGGCGGTAACGCAACCTCTTGGCCCGCTCAGGCAAAGGTCCGGCATCAAAAGACCTTCATTCCATCGCGAAGTTCTGCGAGCGCTTACAAAACTGTCTTACGACGATTTTCATTCAACGTATTGCATTTCCGCTCAGAAGGCGACTGAACGCTAGCGCGATTCCCCGAAGCGGAGATGTCTGCTCCGGCAACACCGGCACGGCATTTCCCAGGACGTGAACGCTTCCGCGCAGGACCGCTGCTGGCCAGCCAAAGCCGTCCGGAACGTTGCCATCGGCGATGAAGGGGTAAGGGGCAAATAGCAGTGCGACAAGCAGCCGCTTCACCGAAAAATCATCGCTGAGGGTCGGCAAAGCCATTATGGCGCACCGCCAGATTTCGCCATCGAGTGCCCAGGTCGCCCTGCTGATTGCTGGCACCCTCGTTGCTGCGGCGCGGACGCAGACGCGACGGAGATGGCTGCGGCTCGGCTGGGGGAAAGCCGACAACCGATCTGCGAGATGCGCGCCACCGCAAACTATGTCCAAGGCGGCGCCCCATTTCGAAAAAACGAAATCGGCACCGTGCTCGACCACCAAAACCTCGGCTAGATACGGTTCAAGCACACCAAACTCGTTGGGAAGGAGACTGCTCTCCGTTCGTCCGGCGACCTGCCCGAACCTAGCGACCCAAGCCTCCACGATGCAGCGGGCAGCAACCTTGAGGTCGCGGTCTTCTAGCCGGACGAAGGGCGCTTGGTGCCGATCTGCACGATACTGATCCAGGTGGGTCATTTGTCGCTCCGACTTCAGAGGTAGCGTCTCATTCTCAGTAGATCGTGAGAGCCGGAATGTATTACAGTTGAAACCGCTGATTTTCAGAAGGAACGGTTTGCCGCACACATTCTCCGTTCATGCGGTCCGATAGGACGCAGAAATTTCGGAAGCACCGCGAGCCGGAACCGGAATTGGCTATCATGTATCAAACCGCCGTCGAAAAAGTGGGGACGGCCTTTTCGAGGTGTGACACCCGCGGCGACTGAAAGCAGGCGCGACGAGCAGCCTGCGGCACGGGGCCTGCTGGACGGGCCTTGGCTGGCGATCCCGGAGGTAGACCAGCCGGAGCGGGTATCCGCCCGCGGAAAATGCGAATGCTAGGGCCATCCTGCATGGAGAAGGAAATCGGCGCATCTGGCGATGTCGTCGACGTTCAGCGCACTACGGCAACCGTCAGGCTCTACCGGCGGAGATCATCGGTATCACCGATGAGATGGTAGGTGGACAAACGGTCGATCCCGCCGCTCTCGGTGCGCTTGTCGATCTGGCCAATCTCGTCAATTCGCCACAGTGCGGGTTTCGACAGGCGTCTATCGCAATCTTTATCCCGAAACCATGCGTGTGCCCGGTAACCGAAGTCGCTCGCCGGATCACGGGGTTTGAAGGGACCAGACCTGTTCCATGATTGAAATCGCGCGGACGACGATTGCCACGCCGTTTCCA
>NZ_RZQY01000385.1:0-5659 GCF_003998575.1 Mesorhizobium sp. M7A.F.Ca.CA.001.10.2.1
GTGCTGGAGGATGTCTTTGCCGAAAACCTCGCCTTCGCGGCGGAAAAGCTGGAGCAGGCCGGCATCAGGCTGCTGATCGAGCCGATCAACACGCGCGATATTCCGGGCTTCTTCCTCAACTACTCCGACCAGGCGCTAGCGCTGATCGATCGCGTCGGCTCGAAAAACCTGTTCCTGCAATACGACATCTATCACATGCAGATCATGGAGGGGGATCTCGCCCGTACCATCGAGGCAAACCTTGACCGCATCGCGCATATCCAGCTTGCGGACAATCCCGGCCGTCACGAGCCGGGGACGGGCGAGATCAATTTTCCCTTCCTGTACGAGCATATCGACCGCATTGGTTATGCCGGATGGGTCGGGGCGGAATACAAGCCGAAGGCCGGGACGGAAGCTGGGTTGGGGTGGTTTCGGGATTTGAGCGGGCAGGGAAGCGCTGCGGCTTAGCGGCGATCGCAATAGAAGTCGCGTTCCTTCGCGCCCCCCTCTGGCCTGCCGGCCATCTCCCCCACGGGTGGGGAGATCGGCAGCTTCGGCGTCGGCTCGCAACTTTGGCAGCTTCAACAATTGGCCAAGGCAGTGGTGATGTCCAATCTCCCCCTGGTGGGGGAGATGTCCGGCAGGACAGAGGGGGGCGTGACAGAACGCGACCTAACAAAAGACGGAGAAAACAAATGGAAACCATCGGTTTCATCGGCCTTGGCATCATGGGCGCGCCGATGGCGGGGCATCTGCTGGACGCGGGCTATCATGTCATCACCAGCGATCATCGATCGAAACCCTCCACCGATCTCGTCACCAAGGGCCTGAAGACCGTCACCGGCCATGCCGCCGTGGCCAAGGCCGCCGACATCATCATCCTGATGGTGCCCGACACGCCGCAGGTCGCCGATGTGCTGTTCGGCGACAACGGCGTCGCGTCCGGCCTGGCCAAGGGCAAGCTGGTCATCGACATGAGCTCGATCTCGCCGATCGAGACCAAGGTGTTCGCGAAGAAGATCAACGATCTCGGCTGCGACTATCTCGACGCACCGGTCTCGGGCGGCGAGGTCGGCGCCAAGGCGGCGTCGCTGACCATCATGGTCGGCGGCGAGGAAAACCCGTTCGAGCGCGCCAGGCCCGTGTTCGAGAAGATGGGCAAGAACATTACCCTGGTCGGGCCGAACGGGGTTGGCCAGACCACCAAGGTGGCCAACCAGATCGTCGTCGCGCTGACCATTGAAGCTGTCGCCGAAGCGCTTGTTTTTGCTTCGAAAGCCGGCGCCGATCCGGCCAAGGTCAGGCAGGCGCTGATGGGCGGGCTGGCGGCTTCGCGCATTTTGGAAGTGCATGGCGAGCGCATGGTCAAGCGCACCTTCGCGCCGGGTTTTCGGATCGAACTGCACCAGAAGGATCTGAACCTCGCGCTGGAGGGCGCGAAGGCGCTCGGCGTTTCCTTGCCCAACACCTCGACGACTCAGCAGCTGTTCAATTCCTGCGCGGCCAATGGCGGCGCCAAGGAAGATCATTCGGCGCTGGTCAGGGCGCTGGAGCGGATGGCGGGGCATGAGGTGGGGAAGGAGCGAATAGCGAATAGCGAATGGGGAATAGGGATTAGGGATTAGGGATTGCAGCCACGAATAGCCGGGATTCGACTTTCGCTATTCGCTATTCGCTATTCGCTACTCGCTAAAAACTTCCTCGCCACGTAAAGGCTGATCGCCGCGGCATTCGACACGTTGAGCGAATGGATGGCGCCGGGCATGTCGAGCCGCGCCAGCGTCGTCACCGTCTCGCGGGTCTTCTGGCGCAGGCCCTTGCCTTCGGCGCCCAGCACCAGGGCGATCTTTTCTCCGGCAAAGCTCTTTTCGAGTTCGGCCGGCGCGTCCGAATCAAGCCCGATGGTGCGAAAGCCCGCCTCGTGCAGCTGGCCGAGCGCGTCGGCGAGGTTCTTCACCTCGATCTGGTCGATGTGCTCCAGCGCGCCGGAGGCGGATTTCGCCAGCACGCCCGATTCCTGCGGGCTGTGGCGGGCTGTGGTGATCAGCGCGCCGGCGCCGAAGGCGACCGCGGAGCGCAGGATGGCGCCGACATTGTGCGGGTCGGTGATCTGGTCGAGCACCAGCACCAGCTTCGCGTCACCAAGCGCATCGAGCCGCTTGGCTTTCAGCGGCTCGGCCTCGATCAGCACACCCTGATGCACGGCGTCCGACCCGGTGATCTTGTCGATGTCCCTGGGTTCGACCAGTTCGATCTTGAAGGGCAGGGCGGCGAGATCGGCTATTTCGAGGCGCTCGGCCGCATTGCGCGTCACCAGCATCTTCCTGATCTTGCGGCGCGGATTGTCGAGTGCGGCGCGCACCGTGTGCAGGCCGTAGAGCCTCACCAGCCCGTCCGCGGCATTTTCGCCCGGCGGAACCGGCTGTCGGGGCCGGAACGCCGGCGCGCCGCCGCTTTTCTCGTCGCGATAGGCGCGGCGCAGCTTGGCGTAATGGGTGTCTTTGGGAGTGTTGGTTTTATCGCTCATGGCTGGCTTCTATAGCGGTGTCCTCCGGCCAAGGATATGGCCCGCCGTCACAGCCGGCGAACAGAAACGAAAAACCATGGTTGCGCGGTTGACACCCAATGGGCTTGCCGCCATAAGGCGCTGCGCTGGTTTCGGAGAACACATAACTCGGGTCCGGATCGGCGTGAATGCCTCGTTGCATGGCTCCGGCGGCAGACTGGAGAGGTGCCCGAGTGGTTAAAGGGGACGGACTGTAAATCCGTTAGCTTAGCTTACGTTGGTTCGAATCCAACCCTCTCCACCACTGCCGGCCCGGAAGCCCTGAAACGCGACAAGAATCGGACCGAAAAGTGCATGGCGCTTTTCGGATGAATCCGGTACTTCAGGTAAGGCGCGGGTATAGCTCAGTGGTAGAGCAGCAGCCTTCCAAGCTGAATATGCGGGTTCGATTCCCGCTACCCGCTCCAGACACTCATCCCATCACCGGCAAACCGAAACACTGCGCACGAGGCGCAGCGCTCCAATTGTCGTGGCTGCCGCGTCAGCTGTTGAACGCGGTGGCGACCTGGTGCTGCTGCGGCACCTGGCCGTTCGGCGTCAGTCTGTCGACGATGCCGGGCAGGGCGGTGGACAGTTGCTTGAGCAGTTCCTGCTCGTCCAGCCCGGTCCGTTGCGCGATCTCGCGAATGATCTGCGGTCCGATCGCGGCGCCAAGATCGTTGGCGTTGATCGGCTGGTTCTGCCCGGTGCCGACCCAGGAGTCGGCGGCATTGCCGTGGCCGGCATTTCTGAGCTTGTCGAGCAGGCCGCCCAAGCCGCCAGCCAGGCCACCATCGGCGGATGTGGTTTCCGTAGGGACGGGAACGGGGGCGGTCGGAGCGGGCGCGGGAGACTGTTCTGGCGCTTCGGCACTTCTGCCGCTCAGCATCTTGCCGACCAGCAATGCGCCGAGCGCGATCATCAGGGGTTTGGTGATGTTGCCGCCGGGAACGGCATTGTCAAAAAGTCCCATAGTGGATCCTCCATAGCGACCAAGGCCCGACCCCTCCTCAACAATGAAGCATTCGGGCGGAATTTCAAGCTGGCTTGAGGTTTTGACAATCCTATGAAAATGTTCGGCTGGCGAGGGGATGGAGAGGAAAAAATGGGTATCATCAGCTGGATCATTCTCGGCGTGGTCGCCGGCTTCATAGGCAGCAAGATCGTCAACAAGACCGGCCAGGGTGTCATCATGGACATCGTGCTTGGCATCGTCGGCGCCATTGTCGGCGGTCTGATCTTCAGTGCCTTCGGCGCGTCAGGCGTCACCGGCCTCAACATCTACAGCCTGATCGTTGCCGTCATCGGCGCGGTGGTCGTTCTGTGGGCCTACCATCAGTTCAGCGCAAGGCGGACGCTTTAGGCGCCTGCCGATCGTCTGAGGTTTCGAGTTTCTGAAGGCAAGACCGGCTTCAGGCCGGTACGTGCAGCGGCTCGTCTATGGCATCAGCACTGCATCGGCGGCGACGAAAAAGATCAGCGTTCCGGCGATGAACACCGCCCAGCCGACAAGCGACTTGCGGATAGCGGCTTTGTGCTCGGCGTCGGAGTTGTTGTTTTGGTCAAAATCGGTCACGGGGAACTCCGCTGGCTGATTGATCATGTCGTCGTCGATCGAACGTTGCTTCGCCGATTAGACGATCTTTTTCGGCCCGGCAACGCCTCGTGAGCACCTGCCTGGGTGCCAAGGTTACGCCACGACGGCCAGCCGGCGGCGACGCTGATCCAGCGACACGATGGTCAGCCCGCTGCCGATGACCAGCAGGATGCCGCAGATCGCCAGCGCGTTGGGGAATTGCCCGAACACCAGCAGGCCCGAAATGACCGCCCAGACGGTGAAGCAATAGTAGAACGGCGCCACGGCGCTGGTCGGTCCGATGCGATAGGCCATGAAGATGAAGAAATGGCCGAAGATCAGGAAAAATCCGGCGCCGGCCATCAGCAGCAGGTGATGTGCCCCGGGCATGACCCAACGCTCGGAAACCAGATGCGCGGCGCCGGCGCCGATCAGCACCACCACGACGGCGGAGATCGCCACGATCATCCCCGGCACCTCGGCCGCGACCCGCCGGCCGGCAAGGTCGCGCGCCGCCGCAAATGTGGCATTGCCGAGCGCCAGCAAGGCGTAGACCGAAATGCCTTGCATGGTCGGCTGCGCCACCATCAGCGCTCCAACGAAGCCGAGCCCGATCAGCGCCATGCGCCGGCCGCCGATCCGCTCGCCAAACAGGATCGAGGAGCCGACCAGCATCAAGAGCGGCGTGATCTGTCCGAGCGCGGTAGAATCGGCGATCTGCATGTTGGCGAGCGCGACGACATAGCAAAGGATCGCCGCCAGCTCGAGCATGTTCCGGCTCAGTACGCGCTTGTCGAAGATCAGCGGGATCTGCTTGCCGTAGCCCAGCGCGAACAACAGCGGGAAGCCCCAGAGGGCTGCCGCGGCACCGCGCAGAAACAACACTTCGTAGGACGGCAGGCCTGCTGTCGCGAGCTTCATCATCGTGTCGTTGACGAGATACGACCCCGTCGAGACGATCATGAACAGCGGGCCGCGGATAGAGGCAGGGATGAAATGCATCCGGCCACAAGATCAGAGGCGGGTGGTGGCGGCAAGAGGTGCCAATGGGGCAGCGCCGCTCAGCAACGCCACCAATTCGCTCTGACGGCCGGTGCCGGTCTTGTAGAAGACGCGCTCAAGGTAGGTACGGGCGGTTTTGACCGTGATCCCGTGGTCAAGTGCCGCCGCTTTCAGCGGACGGCCGGATACCAGCGATGCGGCAAGCTTTGCCTCGGCCGGAGACAGATCGAAGAGCGCGCTCAGAATTTGCGGCGACGGCTCTTGGTTGCCCATGCGGATCGACGCTGCAACGACAAGGATGTTTGCACCTGCGAATATGTCCCTTGCCGATCGGCGAAGCGGCAACACATGCAGGACGACAGCGGGTTGATCGATCGTCTGGCGAACGGGAATGGACCTGACGATTGGCACGATGGCAGCCGAAGTGCTCCTGACTGCCTCCTGGAACAGCAAATCGGCTTTCGGATCGCCGATTGCCAAGCCGTCATACGCCAGCGGCTGAAAAATGGACGGCAACGCATCGAACAGTCCGTTGGTGGCAACCACCTGTCCGC